>CAZMHK010000019.1:0-33038 GCA_964566045.1 uncultured Flavobacterium sp. | reverse complement strand
TTTTTTACTTTTTATATCAGAATTATAGCTATTAATACGCATTTTTTAAGCGACCATAATTCTTCTTTTTTTAATGGCTTGAGTCAAGTAAGAAATTGCTATCTTTGCCCATTATTTTAAACCTAAAAATAATGATACAACTTCACGATAAACAATTTGTTCCGTTCATTTCGGCTACAGAAATAGAGTTTGCTATTGCTAAAATGGTGTCGCAAGTAGAGGCAGATTTTGCTGATGAAACACCCGTTTTTGTTGGAGTATTAAATGGTGCTTTCATGGTAGTTGCTGATTTTATGAAGCAGTATAAAAAACCGTGCGAAGTGTCGTTTATTAAAATGGCATCTTACGAAGGAACAACTTCTACTAACGAGGTGTAACAATTAATTGGAGTCAATCAAGATTTAACAGGCCGCAGTGTGATTGTTATCGAAGACATCGTTGATACTGGTAACACTTTAGTAGAATTGAAAGAATTGTTTAAAAAACAAAATGTGAAGCATTTTAAAATTGCAACACTTTTTTTTAAACCTGAGGCCTACAAAAAAGATATCAAGATTGATTACGTAGGTATTCGTATCCCAAACAAATTTATTGTAGGGTACGGTTTAGATTATGATGGATTAGGCAGGAATTTACCTGAAGTTTATAAATTAAAAGAATAACGAAACAACAACATGACGAACATAGTTTTATTTGGAAAACCGGGTGCAGGTAAAGGAACTCAAGCTGAGTTTTTAAAAGAAAAATATAAATTAACTCATATCTCCACTGGCGATGTGTTTCGTTTTAACCTAAAAAATGATACCGAATTAGGCAAACAAGCCCGCGTATTCATGGATGCAGGTGATTTGGTACCTGACGAATTGACAACCAAAATGTTAATTGATGAGGTAAACAAGCACCCAGAAACAAACGGCGTTTTGTTTGACGGTTATCCTAGAACAATTGCTCAAGCGGAGGCTTTGGATGCTTTTTTAGAATCAATTGGATCAAAAGTAGCGGCTACAATTGCACTTGAGGCTGATGATGAAGTTTTGGTACAACGCCTTCTAGAACGCGGTAAAACAAGCGGACGTGTAGACGATCAAGACGAGGAAAAAATCAGAAATCGTTACCAAGAATACAACGAAAAAACAGCTCCTTTAATGGACTACTACGAGGCACAAAACAAGTTTTATGCGGTAAACGGAATAGGCTCTATTGCCGAAATTACGGAGCGCGTAAGTGCCGTAATTGACCAATTGTAATTTGATTGCTTTGGCACAACACACTATATCAACCAACTTATATCTACTTTGGAAATACTCATAATATTTTTGCTAATCCTTCTTAACGGTGTTTTCTCTATGTCGGAGATCGCTTTGATTTCAGCTCGAAAAAACCGCCTTGAAACCGCTGCAAAAAAAGGGAATAAAAGCGCTAAAATCGCCCTTGATTTAGCCAACTCTCCCAATAAATTTTTATCGGCAGTGCAAATTGGAATTACCCTTATCGGAATTCTTACGGGTATCTATAGTGGTGATAAAATTACACAAGATGTTGAACTATTTGTGAGTGGTTTTGATTTGCTCAAGCCTTATGCTCAACCTGTTGCTGTGGGTGTTGTGGTAGTGATTTTAACGTTCTTCTCTTTGGTTTTAGGAGAGTTATTACCAAAACGAATCGGACTTAATCATCCCGAATCTATCGCCAAAGCAGTAGCCTTACCAATGAAAATTGTATCGATTGTAACCGCACCCTTTATTTGGTTGCTTACCACGTCGACAGATTTTTTATTGAATGTGTTGCAAATAAAACCAACAGCAGATGGTAAAGTAACCGAAGAAGAAATCAAAGCGATCATTAAAGAAGGTACTGAAGGGGGCGAAGTTCAAGAAATTGAACAAGATATTGTAGAGCGTGTTTTTCATATTGGTGATCGCAAAATCAATTCGCTAATGACACACCGTAAATCGGTTGTTTTTCTCCCGCTTCATGCCGATAAAGAAAAGGTTAGAGAGTTCATGTTGAAAGAATTACACTCTATCTACCCAGTTTTTAATGACAATTATGATGATATTGTAGGAGTGGTGAATTTGAAAAACATCTTTTCGAATTTCGAAAATGAAAATTTTAATTTAGCAAATATCATGACCGAAGCGCCATTTATGATGGAGCAAACTACGGCCTACGTAGCACTAGAAAATTTCAAAAAAACAGGAATCCACTACGCTTTTGTTTCTGATGAATATGGCGTTTTTCAAGGAATAATTACTTTGAATGACATCTTGGAAGCGCTAGTGGGTGACGCAGCCGATTTTTATAAGGATGATTTTCAACTGATAGAAAGAGAAGACGGCAGTTGGTTAGTTGACGGTCATTATTCACTTCACGATTTTTTAACTTATTTTGAGTTGGATGAACTAATCAATGATTACGAAGTAACTACTGTAAGTGGTTTGATTATGACTGAGTTGTCTCATATCCCAAAACAAGGAGAGAAATTAATTTGGCAAAAATTTGAGTTAGAAGTCATCGATATGGATGGTGTTAAGATTGATAAAGTAATGGTAAAATCCATTAATGTTTAAGAATAAATTGAGTTAAATAGCAAGGTAAACTGCTTGTAAAAAGCAAAATACTAAAGGAATATTTAACGGTAAAAAAAAAGAAAATGACAGAAGGAAATTTTGTAGACTACGTAAAAATATATGTTTCATCCGGTAAAGGTGGTAAAGGATCTACGCACTTGCACCGTGAGAAATTTATTCAATACGGTGGTCCTGATGGAGGTGATGGAGGTCGTGGAGGACATGTGTATATAGTAGGAAACAAAGGATTGTGGACTTTATTTCACCTAAAATTTGCCCGACACATTAAAGCTGGAAATGGCGGAGATGGTAGTGGCGACAGAAGTACAGGTGCTGATGGTGAAGACAAATACCTCGAAGTACCTTTGGGGACGGTAGTAAAAGACAAAGAAACAGGTGAGATTTTATTTGAAATAACCGAAGATGGTGAAAAACGAATTTTGTCTCGCGGTGGAAAAGGTGGTTTAGGAAACTGGCATTTTAGAAGTTCAACCAATCAAACACCAAGATATGCGCAGCCAGGTTTGCCAGGCGTAGAGATGGATGTTATTTTAGAATTAAAAGTTTTAGCTGATGTTGGTTTAGTAGGTTTTCCTAATGCAGGAAAATCGACTTTACTATCGGTTTTGACTTCGGCTAAGCCAAAAATTGCTGATTATCCTTTTACTACGTTAAAGCCTAATTTAGGAATTGTGGCTTACAGAGATTTTCAATCATTTGTAATTGCTGATATTCCTGGAATTATTGAGGGCGCTGCCGAAGGTAAAGGTCTTGGGCATTATTTTTTACGTCATATTGAGCGCAACTCGACTTTATTGTTTTTGGTACCAGTTGATACGCCAGATATTAAAGGAGAATACGATATTTTGGTAAATGAATTGACCAAATACAATCCGGAAATGCTAGACAAAGAACGTTTGTTAGTAATTTCTAAGTGCGATATGCTAGATGATGAATTGAGAGCAGAATTAAAAACAGAGTTAGACGCTTCTTTTAAAGATATTCCGTACATGTTTATTTCGTCTGTAGCGCAGCAAGGACTTACCGAACTAAAAGATAAATTATGGAAAATGCTTAACGATTAAGGTATTTTTTATTTCTATTCAAAAAGGATTTCAGTACTGAAATCCTTTTTTTGTTTAACATTGTTTTGTTCTAGGATTATTGTTAGTCGTGGTAAGTGTCAAATAAATATTGAAGTGTATCAGGAATAGAATTGGCTGGCATCGTAGGATAAATGGTCGTTGCATTCAGCCAATTTTCGATTGTGATTTCAAAATCTTTCCCAACATCGTAGCGCACAGGAACTCCCAGTTGTTGTAGAGCAGCAGCATTGCACTCTTGCTCGTAATGGTTGCGAATGGGTATGCTGAGTATCTTTTTACCCAAATGAAGCGCTTCAGCAGGAGTTTCAAAACCACCACCGGTAATGATTCCGTGGCAATGAATAAGACTGTGGTTGAATAGTTGTTGATTGACTGGGAAATAGGTAATATTTCCGAGCGTATATGCTTCCTTGATATCTCCTAGAAACCAATGAAAATGTACTGTAGGCATTTTATTAAAGGCGTTTTCTAAACATTCTTTGTCAAATGAAGGAAGGTAAACCGTAATATGTTCATGGTCTTTCGGTTCTGCATTTACAATTTCATCTTTGATGATCGGCGGATGTATGAACGAATCGTACTTTTCAAAATGCAAACCAATATGTTTAGGCGACGGTGCATAGTGCTTTAAAATCAGTTCTCCAATGACACTTTTCTTTTCAGGTCGTGGGGTTTTCTCAGAGATAAAACTAGCTTGGTGTCCAAATTGTACCGAATGAACTTTTTGAATTTTACAAGCTAAAGCCGTAACAGAATCAAAATCGTTGATGACAACATCGTAATTTTTTAAAGGTAAACTACTCGCGTCTTTATAAATTTGTAACGGTCTAAAATTTTTAGCAATGTTCCAGTAATGAAGTCCTCCGCAAGCGCTATAATGCAAACTGCATCCTTTACTCCTGAAGGCAACAGGCAAGTTAATATCGAGACTGGCATTGTTTCCGCTTAAAAAAAAATCTACTTCGCCAAACTTTCTTAAGTACGGATACAGTTGTGTTGCTCTGCTAATGTGGCCGTTTCCTGTGGCCTGTATGGCATAAAATATTTTCATAAATAAGGGATTTATTTAATCTTTTCTGGAAATATTATGGCTTGTTACGCTAAAATTTTTGAAACAATATCAGTCGTGACTTGATTTTCTTGTAAATCATCGGTCATAAAATCTGTTTTACGATAATGGTAAATGCGCCATTTTTCTTTTCGATACTCTAATGCAGTCAAATTTTCAACCCAGTCGCCACTATTCAAATACAGTACTTGTCCGTTCTCATTTTTGACAATCTTTTTTTGTGGCATGTGAATGTGGCCACACACTACATAACTGTATTTTTTTTCAATAGCGATTTCTGCTGCGGTAGTTTCAAAATTGGATACAAAAGCCACTGCTTTTTTGACACTATTTTTTATCGTTTTTGAGAAGCTTCGTTTCTCTTTACCCATCGATACCAAAATCCAATTGATAAAACTGTTAATTAGAATCAGCAAGTCGTAGCCTTTGCCACCGAGTTTTGCTACTATTTTGGCATAGCCTTGCGTTGAAGAGTCAAATACATCGCCGTGAAAAATCCACGCTTTTTGTCCGTCAAGGTCTAAAACTAATTTGTCAACCAATTCTAAATTTCCAAGTATAAAATCAGAATATTTTCGGAGTGCTTCGTCATGGTTTCCGGTAATGTAGATTACGCGCGTTCCCATATTTGACATTTTAATGATGTAACGAAGCACTTCCATGTGAGCTGCGGGAAAGTAACTTTTGCTAAAGCTCCACATGTCTATAATGTCGCCATTCAAAACTAAAATTTTAGGCTTTATAGATTTTAAATAATGGAGTAGTTCTTTGGCGTGACAGCCGTACGTGCCAAGGTGAACATCACTAATAACAACTAAAGGTATTTTTCGCTTTCTTTTCATAAAAAGTTTTTACGAATGTACTCTTACAATGTTATGCCAATGTTGGTTTAGCGTTATGATTTAGAATTCTAACTGTTTTTGAGTTTGTTAGAAGTTTTTTAATGGAGTTGCTCCTTTAAATGGAATGAAAAAAATCCGTTTCCTGCATGAGAAAACGGATTTTTGAAAAGGAAATTAATTTTGATTATTCTTTAACGGTAACTCTAATTCCTTTGGTGTGGCTAGAATATTCTGGAGCGTACATACTTTGAATAGTCGAAATTCCGTTCGAAAAATCGCCTTTGTTGTTCACGCGAACTGTGTATTCCAAAACGTAAGTTCCTTTGTCAATCTTATCAAAAAAGAAATGAGTCGCCGCATCTTTTGTACTTTGATAAAATCCTAATCCACCTTTATATTGGTAAGCAGAAAGTACATCGGTAGGCTCAAAACAAGACGCTCGCATGTCTTTTAGATGTACAAATTCCATAGGCTCTTTGGCGTTTATTACTAATCGAACGGTAACCAAATCACCAATTTGTAACGGATTGGCAGCAGTGATTTTGTTTAATTGTTTACCATTTGCCGTATCCTTGTTGAGATATAATTCTTTTAATACAGTCAGGTTTTGATTATCGCTGGTTTTAATTTGATCTAAATCTTCAAAATATTGCCAATAAATTCCACCATAACCAGGTACATTTGATTTGTTTTGAATGCTGATTGTAGCCATTTCTTTTTTGATCTCAGCTGCTTTCCAAGTGAGTTTGAGGTAGCCTGTTTCAGCTTCTTTATCCGTTTCGGAGCGTTTTTTGGTCAGTATTATTTCATCTCCAATTTTGATTACAGTGTTATCTTTGACACTCAGCCAATCTGTGCCTTGCATAAGTAATGCATAGATGGCTTCAGTAGTTGATTTTGTAGTTGGCCAATTTTTGGTTTGTTTATTTTTGAGCAACCAAACTTTCATGTCATCAACGGATTTTTTATCGTTTGTCACTTCTGTGAAAGCTTCAATAAGCAAAGCTTGTGTTTCAATAGGAGCCTGATACCAATACCAACCTGATTTGTTAGCAATCCAGTACATACCCCAATCTTCATTGTTTGAGGCTGTTTCCTTTAAGCTTGCGATTATCTTTTTGGCACTTTCTTGGTCGCCAAAACGATTTAATGTCAGTGCCGCCAAACCTTTTTCATACAGAGAATAAGTTAGCCAATCTTTTTTAACAGCATCAAGATATTTGTTGATGGTTTTAATCAACGTATCCGAAGTTGGATTTGTTTTGAGGAAAAAACTTCGGCTGTACAAATAGTGTAATTCGGTGTACGGGTTGCGCCAAATCAAAGTGGAATTATTAACAGTGCTATTAGTATGGCTTTGCAAAAACTGTTGGTCTAAGTACGGTAACGCTGTCTTTGTAATTGTGCTGATACTTGCAGTAGTTTTTTCGTCAGAACTTAATTTTTGTAAGTGACCTAAACCAGCTACAATATGTCTGGTAATGTATTCATTGGCATCGCTGCCATCAAACCAAGCAAATCCACCTGATGATTTTTGTTTTTGTTTTAATTTGTCAAATGTAGCTTCTTGCGATGCTTTCATTTTTTCCAAATCAAAAAGAATGGCTAGTCTTTGCTTTTTTTCTTCCTCGTTAGTTGCATCACGGAGCCAAGGTGTTTCGGCCAAAATAATGGATTTGAGAGTTTCATTAGTTTCTAAAGGACTGTTTTTAGTTCCCTTTTGGCGCCAATTATCAAAAACTTGTGCAATTTTTGGGTTGCTATTGATAATGTTAGTGGCTAGTGCATTAGCATAAAAACGAGCGAAGGTTTGTTCAGCACATTCGTGTTCGTACTCCATTAAATAAGGTAATGATTGTATGGCAAGCCAAGTAGGATTTGAAGTATATTCAAAGGTGAATTGATGGTTTTTTAAAGTGGACGAGTTGTTGTTTTTTAAGTTTGTAAAGGTGTATTCTTTCTTAGAATTGTCTTTCACCCAAACCGGAATGCTCTCCGTTACAAGCATGTTGTTCGTTAAAACGGGTACAATATTTTCCTCGCCATCTGAAAAATCTCCTGCTTTGGCCAAAATTTTATATTGTACACCTTGCAAACCTTCTGGAATATAAATTTTCCAGCTTACCGTGGTATTGCCAAAGGGAGCAATGGTAAAGTTTTTAGTCGGTTTGCTATTTGCCATTTTTAAATCAATTGGCTGCATATTTGTGGCATCATACAATTGAAAAATTGCGATTCCTACTTTTGGATCTTTGGTGATATTGGCAATTTTGGCAGTAATGGTGATACTGTCTTTTTCTCTAAAAAAACGAGGTAGGTTAGGGGTTACCATCAACTCTTTTTGGGTAACAACTGTTTTTTCTAAATAGCCAGAAACCGCTTCTTTATTATGCGCCATTAAACGCAGTTTCCAGGCGGTAAGTGCTTCGGGCGAGGTAAATGAAAATTGTACTTTGCCCTTGGAATCACTTTGCAAATGCGGATAAAAAAAGGCAGTTTCAGACAAGTTAGTTCTTGCTTTTACTAGAGTTATTGCTTCAAGCGCTTTTTTAGTAGTGATAATGATGACTCCGTTTTTGCCCTTGTTACCGTATAAGGCAGTGGCTTTCGTATCCTTAAGGACTTCAACATTTAGTATGTCAGCTGATGGGATATCCTTAATTTGTTCCATGCTCATAGGTACACCATCAACAATACATAGCGCATTTAATGGTGCCGATGTACTGGCCGCTCCGCGAATGATGATTTTGTCAGTAGCGCTAGTGATAGAAAGGCCTGCAACTTTTCCTTGTAGTTTTGTATCAATTGCTGCTGTGTTGTAGATATTATTGTCAGCTACTTCTTCAATAACTTCTGCGACAGCTGCAGATAATGCTTTACTTTTTACACTGCTGTATCCTGAAGCTACTACAACTTCTTGCAGAAGACTTTGTTCTTCTTCTAGCTGAATATCCAGTTTTTTGCCGTCAATAATAATTGTTTTTGATTTGTAACCAATATAATTCACCGTTAATGATTCTCCTATGGCAGCTTCAATTTGGTAGTAACCATCAAAGTCTGTTTGTGTACTTCGGTCTAGTCCGTTGATGGTTATTGATACACCGGGCAGTGGTTCGTTTCCGTCAGTAACTGTTCCTGATATCATGGTCGCAGTGAGTGGTTTTCTGCTTTTTCTATTCAATTCTTTACGGTAAATGGCCTCCTGGTTTTGGGTAAAGGAATCGTTGAAATTAAAACCAAACCATAAAAGGTGTAAATTCTCATTATCCAATTCAAAATTATTTGGAATTGGGTCTAAATATCGAATGCTGCAGTATCCTCTTTCAAATCCTAAACTTGTTTTGAAATTTGTTGAATTGTCACTATAATTAATAAAATTCAATCCTTCCCAATTTCGATAGGTAAATTGATCTAAAGAACGATCGTACATTGAAGCGAGAATTTCAGCCTCTTGACTGCTGTTGTTTGCTTTTAATTGAAAAGACCATTTTTCGAATGCTCCTGATTGCAATTTGTCTCTAAAAGTCGCCACGCTAAAGGCTAAAGATTTAGTTTCTTTCAACAGATCAACAGGAATTTCATCCGTAAATATTTGATTTTCAAAAAGGGTTTCTAGTCCAATGATAACGCTATCTTCGAAGGTATTTGCAAAAGGAATTGTTACTGTGGCTTGGTTGTTTTGTAAAGTAACCGCTTGTTCAAAAAACAAATCTTCATGATAATTACCACTTACGGTTATAAAAAGTTCTGGGATCACAGATTGTAACTGTAGTTTTACGAATCCATCTTTTTTAGGATTATTGTTTATGATTTTGGCAGTAATGATTTTACTTTTATCCAAGACATCACTACTTTGAATTAATTTAAAGTTTGTAGTAGTTTCAATCTTATTTTTCAAATGATCTACAGCCGAGAATACAATTTTATAAAAACCAGATTGGTACTTAGAAATGAAATCTAAAACTATTTTTTTGTCTTTTTCGGTGTTAATTTCTTTGGTATAAAGAAGCAATTCTTTGCTGTTGGTATTCACTTTATCATTTTTTTCAAAAGGAAACAATCGTTCAAATTCATCATCGCTGATGGATTGTATTTCGGGTTGCGGAAAAATTCTATCTTTAAACTTGTCAGAAACGCCTCGAACAAAATAAACTTTGAGTTCACCTTGAGTGGGAACAAATTGTCCGTTTAAATTCGTACTACTTAAAATGATTTCATTTTTATTTTTGGTTTCAATTTGTGCGGGTAGGCTCGCATTTAGGACTAAATCGTGGTAACCTATTTTTAAATTAGTAGTTGCCGAGTGTGTTTCTCCATTGCTATCCGTTACAGTTGCGGTCACATTATAATTGAAAACAGGAAGCTGTTCTTTGATAGCATTTACTGGAGGAATGGCGGTAAAATCGATATTGAATTTTCCCGATGCATCTGTAGTCGTTTGGCTGATAGCAACAATTTCGGGTGCATTGTCGCCATAATATCTGTTTTGATATTGCGTAGATCGCTGTACCGTATATTTTACAGGTACATTTGATAGGTTACTGCCTGAAAAAGCTTTGGCTTGCCCAGTTACAGTAGCTTTGGTGCCCAATTCAAATCCTTTTTTTATGGGTTCAAAAGTAACTTCAAATTTTGGTCGTTTGTATTCTTCAACTTGAAACGAATGTTGACTATTGTCAAAATCAACATTGTCCCAAAACGGGTGTTCATCTTGCTCTAAATTATAAACGGTGTCTTTTTCATAATCATCAGGTTCCTCTGCAAGAATGCGAAAAGTTCCCGTCAAGGTCGAAGCCGGCAAAACAAATGAGCCTGAGAAAGACCCAAATTCGTTGGTAGTGGCTTCTATCTCTTTTATGGTTGAATTGTTGGTGTCTTCTATTACAATGGAAAAGGATGTTTTTGGAACAACAGTTGTTTTTCCGTTACTTTTTTGCACTGCAATACCTTTATAAAACACCGTTTGCCCCGGGCGGTAAATGGCGCGATCCAAATAAAATTCAACTTTTCCTTTTATATCTTCATCATCGGTTTCGGTATAATCATCGATCGAAGAAATGTAATTTTTGTCTACTTGAAGTGTATCAGTTTCATGAATAATGGTTAGCGTTTCGTTGCTATAACGGTATTCTTTTTTTAATAAATCACGATAGGTAGCAATACCGTTTTTACCAGTTTGAATTCGGAATCTTGGCGATTCCACAATTGCATTTGCTATAGGTTTACCTGTTTTTCTATTTAGTACTTGATAATTATCGGTTGCTTTGTTGTTCCATCCCAAAAGAGATAAATTACTGACAGTGATGGTTTCGTAAGCAAATGCTTTTTGATTTTCGGTTCCAGTTTCACTTTCTGTAAAAACTAAATAACGCCCGGTTGGTAGAGGCGGTAATACAATTTCTGTAGTGTAGTTAAAATAATTTTTTCGGTCTTCTAAACGGTAGTTTTTGCTAATTTGAGGCTTTGTGTTTTTGGTCAAGGCAAGCATCAAACTGTCATTTTTCAAGCGATTGCCATTCAATTTATTCAGTATTTTTTGGTCTACTTTATAAAAAGATACTTTGATATTATCCGTATTGGTATAGGTGATAAAAGCCCTTGTGTTTTCGTTATAATAAGTAAATTTCTGAAGTTGCAAGTACAGCGATATTTCTGTAATGGCTTGTTTTCTTTGTAGTGCTTGTTTGTATGCGTTTGATCGGTTGTTGATTTTTAAAATGCTATCAAGCAAACTAATTGCCTGTATATTGTACTCAGGATGCACTGTTTTTGATGCCAAGTTATTAAGAAGTATTGCTTTTTCTAACTGAATCTTTTGAATTAAAGTTGCTTGTTTGGTTTGCTTTTGTAGCGTATTTAAGGCCTTTGCGTAAAGTTCATTATTCGGCAATAACATGCTATTAAAAAATTGAATGCGCTCTAATTGCTTGCTTAAGTCATTTGAATATTTCTCTTGTTTTTGAAATAAGTGCAAAACTCGTTTTAACTTTTGATTTTTAATCGAGTCAAAATTCAAGGCTAAAAAATCAACAGATTTTCCTAACAAAGACTGCTCTTTTGATTGAAAGTCTTTTTTGTCAATTTCCCAATTATATAATGTTTTGCTTATCGTTGCAATGTTTTCTTGAATAGCATAATTCAGCACGTTATTATTCTCTAATTGTTCCTCATTTCCCAAGTCAAAAATGGCTGCAAATTTCTGTATTGGAGTTGCAAGTAATGCGTTTTCATCCGTAAGAGATTGTTCTAAGGCAGTTGCTATTTTTACTTGAAAATCATTTTGAGACCAAGTCAAGAAATCGGAATCAATTCCTATTGTATTTGTTCTGCTATTGATCAAATAGCCGTTTTTATTTTGATAATCTTGTAAGCATTTAGCAAAAATTAAGTTCAAAAGTGCTTTGCTAGCAGGGCTACCTCGCTTGATTTCAAACTGTAAATTTTCAATGATTTTCGCTTGCGCATTTTCGTCGACTACCTGTAGGTATTTTGATTTGTAAAAAAAGCATTTGATAATTTGCTCTTCGTTCTTATTTTGGATTGCTTTCTTGTAAATTCTATCAACTATTACCGAGGCTGATTTAATTTTACCTTGATTTTCGTTTGTAAGCACTTCTTGCCATTTTTTGTCAAATTGTTGCGCTTGTATGATTGTGCAGGTAAAAAGCAGGAATAAAAGAATGCCTCTCATAAATGAAGTTTTGTTTTAATAAAAAAGTTTTTCTTAAAAAGAATTGTATAAAAGTAGTGTATTTTCTTCTTTTTTTGATGTAAGCTCCTAAATAAAAAAGCGATCTCCTTAACTGAATTAAGAAAATCGCTTTTATGAAGCTTTGTTATTGTAGAAAAGTAACAAAAGTATGGAATTGTTTTACTTTCTAGCAAATACCGAATGAATAACCCAAGCTGGTCCAATCAACAAAAATTGTAAATCTTTTATGAATGAGGGTTTTTTGCCTTCAATTTTATGTCCGTAAAACTGACCAATCCAACCAACTGAAAATACAATTACAGAGAACAACAATAAAGGAATAAATTGAGCAGCAATATAATTTCCTACTAGGCAAATAGCTGCAAAAAGTAGCATTTTTAAACCCATATTAATAGATAATCTAAAGTAAAAAAGCAATACAAATACAAGAACTACAAAAGCCCAATTAGCAGTTATAGGATGTATAGCTGCTAGTGGAGCAAGTATTCTGTTAGGGAAAGTCATGAATAAACCTACCACCGAAAAGAAAATTACAGGGACACAAATGTAATGGATTTGTTTATTGGTCACATTTTGATGACTTACACTGTATTCTTCGAACCAAGTTTGTAACGATTTCATAAACTGATGTTTTGAGCTAATGTAATAAAAAGTTCTCAAAATCATAAAACCACCATTAATTTTTTAGAGCGTCAGATTTTTCAATACTGAGATTGCAGATATTTGGCAAGGACTTTGCAACCATCGCTTGTAATTCCTTTTTTCAAAGAAGAGGATTTCGCAGCGTATTCAGTTTAAAAAGGGATTGCTTTTTAAATTGTTGCTCTTATTTATTTTAATTACCTATTTTTGAATTATGAAACAATTTCTTTATTTACTTTTATTGCTGCCAGCGATGATATGGTCTCAGTCTAATTTTGATAAAGCAGAAAAACTCTTCAAAGAAGGCAAATACAGCCAAGCAGAAGAGGGTTTTTTATCTTGTTTAAAAAACAATCCAAACGATCTAAGAGCAATTGAGTATTTAGGAGATATTGCAGGTCAAAATAAAGAGTGGGATAAAGCGATATCCTATTACAAAAAATTAAAGGTGAGCAAGCCTTCAGAAGCGAATTACTTTTATAAATACGGTGGCGCCTTAGGTATGAAAGCCAAAGATGCCAATAAATTTAGGGCGTTAGGAATGATTGATGAGGTAAAAGCTTCGTTTGAAAAAGCAATAGCACTCAACCCGAAACACATCGATTCTAGATGGGCCTTGATAGAACTGTACATCCAATTGCCCGGAATAGTAGGAGGGAGCGAGTCAAAAGCCATTAAATATTCGAATGATTTGTTGCGTTTGTCACCCGTTGATGGATATTTATCGCGCGGGCACATTGAAGAGTATTTTAAGCGTTATAAAAATGCTGAAGTACAATATAAAAAAGCCATTCAAGTTGGCGGTTCAAAAACCAGTTACCAAAAATTAGCTAGTTTGTACAAAAACAAAATGCGCGAACCAGAAAAGGCAAAAAATATTTTAGAAACCTATTCGAGCAAACAACAAGATTAAAAAATTCTTGTTTAAGCCAATAATTATAAACTCAATATCAGAATGCGTACACATTTTATAGCTATCGGAGGCAGTGCCATGCACAATCTTGCTTTAGCCTTACACAACAAAGGATATCAAGTAACAGGTAGCGACGATGCTATTTTTGAACCTTCAAAATCACGTTTAGAAAAAAAAGGAATTTTGCCTGTTGAATTAGGTTGGTTCCCTGAAAAAATCACACAAGATATTGATGCCGTAATTTTAGGAATGCACGCCAAAGCAGACAATCCCGAGCTGCTAAAAGCACAAGAATTGGGTTTAAAGATTTACTCTTACCCAGAGTTTTTATACGAGCAGTCTAAAAATAAAACGCGTGTCGTAATTGGTGGTTCTCACGGAAAAACAACCATCACATCCATGATTTTGCATGTAATGCATTACCACGATATTGCAGTCGATTATATGGTGGGTGCACAATTAGAAGGTTTTGATACGATGGTACATCTCACCGAAGAAAATGATTTTATCGTCCTCGAAGGCGATGAATACTTATCGTCACCTATTGATCGCCGTCCAAAATTTCATTTATACCAGCCGAACATTGCTTTGATTTCAGGTATTGCATGGGATCACATCAATGTGTTTCCTACCTATGAAAATTACGTCAATCAATTCGAGATTTTCATCGAAAAAATAACCAATGGAGGTATTTTAGTTTACAATGAAAATGATTCTGAGGTAAAACGAGTAGCTGAAGCGGCAACTAATCCTATCCGTAAAATGGCATACAGCACTCCTGATTACACAGTTGCTGACGGAGTAACTTTATTAGAAACCCCTGATGGAGCGATGCCTATTGCAGTTTTTGGCGCTCATAATTTGAATAATTTAGCGGGAGCCAAATGGATTTGCCAAAATATGGGCGTGGATGAAGCTGATTTTTATGAAGCCATTGCTAGTTTTACAGGAGCCTCTAAACGTTTAGAAAAAATAGCAGAAGGTAAAGGCAAAGTAGCTTATAAAGATTTTGCACATTCGCCAAGTAAAGTGGCCGCAACTACAAAGGCAGTAAAAGAACAGTATCCGAACCGAAAATTGGTGGCTTGCTTAGAGTTGCATACCTATAGCAGTTTGAATGCTGAATTCTTAAAAGAATATGAAGGTGCATTAAATCACGCTGATGTAGCTGTAGTTTTTTATTCGCCAGATGCGGTAAAAATTAAGCAATTAGAAGAGGTAACTTACGAGCAAATTGCTAAGGCTTTCAATCGTGAAGATTTAGTGATTTATACCAATCCACAGGATTTTAAAGACTATTTGTTTAACCTTGATTTAGATAATTCAGCTTTGCTGTTGATGAGTTCAGGCAATTATGGCGGCTTGAATTTTGATGAGGTAAAACAAATTATCCAATAATTCATTAAAGATGAATACGCTCTACCGTTTAGAAAACACCAATAGTGATAATCCTGATTTCAGAAAGTTAGTGGGCTTGCTAGACCAAAGCTTGTGGGAAACCTATCCCGAATTAAAAGCAGATTATTGGGGCAACAATATTATTGAATTCAATCCGAATGTTGTGTTGGTATTTCGAAATGATATAGCGGTAGCCTGTGCTTGTTTTAAAAAGTACAATACCAATTCGGTCGAAATCAAACGGATGTTTGTGAGTCCTGAACATCGAGGTTTCGGTCTTGCACAGCACATGTTGCAGGAGTTAGAAAAAAATGCAGCAGCTTTAGGATTCACAAGTTTAATTTTAGAAACCTTGGTTAAACAAACGGCAGCTATTGCTTTATATAAAAGTTTTGGCTTTGATGTAGTAGAGAATTATCCTCCATACGAGGGCCGAGATTTAAGTGTTTGTATGCGTAAAACAATTTAAAGGATATTAAAATGGGGGAGCAATCTTTCTTTCCGATTACTAATTGGTCCGAAGACGATAAACCTCGGGAAAAATTAATGCTCAAAGGCAAAAGCGTTCTGAGTGACGCAGAGTTAATTGCCATTTTGATTGGATCGGGTAGTCGTAACGAATCGGCTGTTGCTTTAAGCAAACGGATTTTGGCAAGTGTCGACTCTAATCTAAATGCACTCGGAAAATTATCATTGGCACAATTAACCCAGTTTAAAGGGATAGGCGAGGCAAAAGCAATTGCCATTATTGCTGCTTTAGAATTAGGAAGAAGAAGGCGTGCAGAGGAAGCTACAGAGCTTACGAAAGTAACTTCGAGTAAAATTATTTTTGAAATCATGCAACCCATCATTGGCGAATTGCCGCACGAAGAGTTTTGGGTGATTTACATGAATAATTCCAACAAAGTAATTTATAAATCGCAACTCAGTAAAGGAGGAATTACAGGAACCTTGGTCGATGTTCGATTGGTTTACAAAATGGCACTCGAAATGGGAGCGACAGCCTTGATATTGTGTCACAATCATCCGTCAGGAACCTTGGTGCCGAGTGACGCCGACAAACATATTACCAAAAAAGTAAAAACAGCAGGCGAGAGCCTTGAAATAAAAGTACTAGACCATCTTATTGTAACTGAAAGAAGTTATTTTAGCTTTGCTGACGAAGGATTAATGTAAATTGCACCATGAAAAATACCACAATTACAGATGTTTTTTTTGATCTTGATCACACCTTGTGGGATTTTGACAAAAACTCAGAACTTACATTTGATAAAATATTTAAAAATCGTTTTCCAGAAGTACACACAGCACATTTTATTGAGCATTATGTTCCTATTAACCAGGAATGTTGGAAATTGTATCAGTTTGACAAAATTACGCACGACGAATTGCGTTATAACAGATTAAAGCAATCATTTGATGCTATTGGTTATCACATCACTGATGCTGATATTGAAATTGTATCGAACGACTACATTGCTCTTCTACCAGAGAACAATCATTTATTTGAAGGAGCTTTTGAAATTTTAGATTACCTTTCCGATCGCTATCAACTTCATATTATTACCAACGGTTTTGCTAAAGTGCAAGAAAAAAAGATGGCTAACGCAAATTTAGTCAAGTATTTTAAAACCTTAACCAATAGTGAATTGGCGGGTGTAAAAAAACCAAATACTGCCATTTTTGACTACGCATTAGAGATGGCAAAAACCTCGAAAGAGCGCAGTCTGATGATTGGTGATAGCTTGGAGGCCGATGTTTACGGAGCGCTTAATGCGGGTATAGATGCTATTTATTTTAATCAAGCAAAGCTAGAAGTTCCAAACGACATCAAACACATCACTCATTTATTAGACCTAAAAAAACATTTATAATCATGAAAAAATATTTATTAGTTGCCTTTTTAATGCTGAGTAGCTTATCTAAAGCTCAGTCTGTAAACGATTATCAAGCAGTTATTGTACCTGTCAAATTTGAATGGCTTAAACAAGAAAATCAATACCGACTCAATACAATGACTAAATACAATTTAGAGAAAGCAGGTTTCCTTGCCTTTTATAATAAAGAAATGATTCCGGCAGAGTACAATAATCGATGTAGTTTACTTTATGCAACAGTACTAAATGAGAGTAGTTTTTTAGTGACCAAATTGGTTGTTGTGCTTAGAGATTGTAATGAGAAAGAAATTTTTCGTTCTGTAAGCGGACGTAGCAAAGAGAAAGATTATAAAACAGCTTATTCAGAGGCTTTGAATGAAGCTTTTGTGTCGATTAATGCACTTGGTTATAAGTATAGTGGCACTCCTGTTTTGGTTCAAGAAAAAGCTGCTGTTACAAACGAAATAGCAACTAGCACAGCAACAAAAGTGCAAGTTTTGCCAGCTTCAGCAGCAGTAGTTGTATCTACGCCAGCTTCAAACTCAGATACTACATCTGATTTGTTGTATGCCCAAGCAACAGCAACCGGATTTCAATTAATCGATAGTACTCCGAAAGTGGTCATGAAATTAATGAAAACTTCTCAACCGAACTCATTTATCGCAATCAAGGGAGATTTGCAAGGCTCTTTGCTTTTAAAAGACGGGCTATGGTATTTTGAATACTATAAAAACGATCAACTTATATCCGAAAAAGTAAACGTCAAATTTTAAATTTCATAATTCTCATAGAATAGCAAAGCCAGATATTATTCTGGCTTTTTTGTTTTTAATATCCGTATTTATCTTTCCAACGATTTTTTAAGAATTCACGAATACTGTTTTCTCTCGAGTTGTTTCCTGGAACATAAATTGGAGTATTATTCAAATCATCAGGTAAGAATTCTTGTTCTGCAAAATTATTGGCATAATCATGAGAGTATTTGTATTCTTCACCATAACCAAGTTCTTTCATCAGTTTAGTTGGTGCATTTCGTAAATGAATGGGAACAGGTAGATCTCCAGTTTGTTTTACGAGTTGCTGCGCTGTACCTATAGCCAAGTAAGAAGCATTACTTTTTGGCGAAGTGGCCAAATAAACCGCACACTGACTGAGTATAATTCTACTTTCTGGATAACCAATCGTACTCACGGCTTGAAAGGTATTATTTGCCATGATGAAAGCTGTAGGGTTGGCGTTACCAATATCCTCACTGGATAAAATAAGCATGCGTCTGGCAATAAATTTTACATCTTCGCCACCTTCGATCATTCGTGCTAGCCAATAGACTGCTCCATTAGGATCGCTTCCGCGAATGGACTTGATAAAAGCGGATACAATATCGTAATGTTGTTCACCTGTTTTATCATACAAAACGGTGTTCTGTTGTACCAGCGAAAAAACAAGATCATTGGTTATGGTAACATCCTCAGATGCTGAGGCGTTAATCACCAGCTCAAAAATATTCAATAATTTTCGACCATCGCCACCAGAAAGGCGCAGTAAAGCTTCTGTTTCTTGTAAAACAATATTTTTAGTTGCTAGTATTTTGTCTTGTTTGATGGCGCGTTCTAACAAGGATTCTAAATCATTTTTTGTAAAAGCATTTAAAACATAAACCTGACAACGCGACAAAAGTGCAGGAATTACTTCAAAGCTTGGGTTTTCAGTTGTAGCACCAATAAGTGTAATCCAACCTTTCTCTACAGCGGCTAATAACGAATCCTGCTGCGATTTGCTAAACCGATGAATCTCATCTATAAAAAGAATCGGATTTTTAGCTGTAAATAGTCCGCCACTTTGCTTTGCTTTTTCAATGACATCTCTAATATCTTTTACACCAGAATTTATGGCGCTCAAGATATAAAACGGACGTTTTGATTCTTGTGCTATGATTTGTGCCAAGGTTGTTTTACCCGTTCCCGGCGGTCCCCAAAATATTAAAGAGGGAATACTTCCACGGTTAATCTGCTGCGTTAGTGATCCTTCAGGGCCTACAAGGTGTAATTGACTGATGTAATCCTCCAGTTTTTGAGGGCGAATGCGTTCTGCAAGTGGAGCTTCCATTGATGTATATTTGCTTAGAAATCGCTTATTCTTTTGAAGATGTAACGATTTAAATTAAAATGTAAAATTACTATTTTTATCAAAAGTCTTTTGCTTTTTGTTGCTAGAACTGATTTAACTTGATAAGGTTGCAAAAAACCATAAATTGATTTTAGATGTAATACTTGTTAAAAGATTTTGATGCTTTGCTGACAAAATAGCACGCTGTTCGGTTTGGATACATTTTTGAAGTTGGTTTGGAACAATTTTGCAAATTATGGAAAATGAATTTAAGTATACGAACAAGGTTGTTTGGTTTCCTTTCATCTTTGTTTTTATGATTTGGTTAGTTTATTGGTTACAAATTCGCTTCGATTTTGATTTTGTAGAAAACGGTATTTTACCTCGAACAACTTCAGGGTTGCAAGGCGTGTTATTCAGTCCATTTATTCACGCTGATTTGGAACATCTTTATAATAATACAATTCCGTTGATTGTATTGTTGGCTGCTTTACAGTTTTTTTATGCTGATCAGTCCAGCAAAGTGGTTGTTCTAGGAGTCTTGGGCTCAGGACTGTTAACATGGCTAATTGGTCGATCGAATTATCATATTGGCGCTAGCGGATTAATCTATGTGTTGTTCAGTTTTATTTTTTTTAAAGGAATTCAAACTAAATACTATCGTTTAGTAGCACTCTCTTTAGCTATCATTATAGTCTATGGTGGTATGGTTTGGTATGTTTTTCCGATGCCTACCGGAAGCGAACAGCAGTCTATTTCCTGGGAAGGGCATTTGTCCGGTTTGCTAACGGGATTTTGTTTGGCACTTGGTTTTGTCACTCCTGAGTTTAAAAAGATACCAAAATACGAATGGGAAAAACCAGACTATGACCCATCCGAAGATAAGTTTATGCAGCGGTTTGATACAAATGGAAATTTTGTGAACTTACCACCTATTGAAGAGGCAGAAATAATTGAGGAACATGCCACAAGTTTATCTTATTTTACTTCAAATGCTTTGGTGGTATACCATGTAAAACAAAAAAATGAACTAGAGCCGGAGCAATAGTTCATTTTATATATTGTGACTTTAGTATTTATTGACGTTGTCTCACCGCTTCATACAAAAATGCGCCACAAGCCACAGACACATTTAGTGATCCTATGGTTCCAAACATTGGTAGTTTAGCTTTTTCATCAACTAACTTTAAAACAGATGGGTTTACACCTCTATCCTCAGATCCCATTATAATTGCCACAGGCTCGTTTAAGGCTATGTCGTAGATGTTTTGGTCCGTTTTCTCAGTTGCGGCTACTGTCTTGATTCCGCTAGCTTGCAACAAGAAAAGCGCATCTTTAATATGCTCCACTTTACAAATTGGAATATTAAAAACAGCTCCAGCTGAGGTTTTAACAGTGTCACCATTTACAGGTGCTGAACCTGCTTTTTGGACAATGATTCCATTAACGCCGGTACACTCTGCAGTTCTGATGATGGCACCAAAATTACGTGCGTCAGATATTTGATCTAGTATTAAAAATAAAGGCTTTTTGCCGTTTTCAATAACCGTTTCAATTAATGTTTCTAAGTCAAAGAATGAAATAGGAGAGATGGTAGCCACTGCACCTTGGTGATTGTTTGGTGTTAAGCGGTTGAGTTTTTCGACAGGAACGTAAGAGAAATTAATATTACCGCGTTTCATGACCTTCATCAAGTCTTTCATCAGTTCGCTACTAGCTTCTTTTTGAATGTATACTTTGTCAACCGTTGCGCCAGATTGTATGGCTTCGATTATTGCTCTTATTCCAAATATTTGATGTTCTTTTTCCATGAGGCAAAGATATAAAAAAAAACCACCCCGAAAAAGGGGTGGTTTTAGTTGTAACATTTAATAAATTATTGGTTTGCTGGTGTCTTAGTCACAATTGTTGGAATTGGGCTAGGGGTATTAGGGTTAGCGTTAATTTCAACCTGTGGGTATAAGAAGCGTTGTGGTGTTCCCGCTTTACCTGTTTTTAATTGAATCTGAGCGGCGTTATTAGACCTTGCAAAGTCATTTAAACTTTGGAAAGTACCCATAAAGTAGATATATCTTTCTTGGAATATTTCTCTAAGTAAAGCATTCTGGTCTGTAAGAGAAGTTCCAGAATTATTTTCCATTCCGCCAGCAGTAAAATCTACCGCTAAATATGGGTCGTATTTGAAAGTCTCTGATTCATAGCCTGAATTCGAAATACCTATTGAATAACCAGTATTCAATAGAGCTCTGTAAGAGTTGTAAGAAGTTAATCCTGTAGCGAATGAACTTCTTGCATCGACTTCTGCGATGATTAATAACATTTCACCATATGTTACCATTGGTAGACCAGAGTCACTTCCGAATTTACCGTTGGTACCACCATAATCTCCGCCATAAATGTTCAAGGAGTAAGGTGAGAAATACTCTTGATTATAGCAGAATGCAAAACGTGCACTTTCATCGGTTTTAGAATTACCTCTGTATAAAGTTGTGCTGGGGTCAAGCAGACGAGCGGCATAACTATCTCCTGACATGTAATCATCTCTTTGATACACTAGAAAATCGTAAAACGGATTGAAGTTTTGTCCACTAGTATTTCCGAAAACAGCGATGAAATCACCATTAGGATTGGCTATACCAAGTAAAGCATTTGCCTTTGCTCTTGCATAATCTTTAACTTGCAAATAGTATCTTGCTTTTAATGAATAAGCTAGCCTTACCCAGTTGGTTGTGTTCCCAGCGTAGTATAAGTCTTTGTCTGCTGGAATTCCTCGTCCTGTAGTAGCATTTAAGTTAGTTATCGCCTTGTCTAATAAGGTTTGTAAACTTGCATATATAGCGCTTTGGGAGTCATACTTTGGAGTTAGATTATTCCCTGAAATGTCTAATTCGCTATAAGGAGCATCACCCCACATTGAAGTAATTGAGCCCATTGCATGAGCTTCTATTACTTGTGCTGCTCCCGCTAAACGTGGGTTTAATTCTTTCTCTGCTTTCGAAATTGTAATCTTGGCATTGGTGATACAATTTACGTACGCATTATTCCAGCTATCATCAAAAGTAGATGCTGTTGATAAATTCCAGTCATTTAATGCTACATATTGTCTGTTTTCACCATTTGCTTGATTCAACCAAATCATTATGTCCCTAGTATTGGCACTAGTGTGAAAAAATTGATTTGCTAATAACACACCTTGGAATAAATTTTTGGCATCTGAGTCGGTTAATAGATCTGGATCGACATTATATTCAGAAACATAGTCTGTACAGCTGAATAAAGTTGTGCCAAGTAAACAAAGACCGATTGACTTAATAAATATTTTTTTCATTTTTTAGAATTTTAAGTTAACGCTAAATATTAAAGATTTAGTGTTTGGAGCATTGAAGTATTGCAGTCCACGTCCATTCGACCCCCCTGTGAGATTGGTTTCTGGATCTTGACCTAAATCAGCTTCTGTCCATAACCATAAATTTCTGCCTGTCGCTGTAAGTGTAATGCTTTCTAGACCGATATTTTTCTTGCTTAAATTTATATTGTAGGATAAGGATAGTTCTCTCCATTTGATCCAAGAAGCTGATTTAATAAATTGTTCAGAAACTGGTCCAAATCCGCCTCCTAATGATTGATACCAAGATTGGTCTAATAGTACTGGTCCTGCTCCAAAGTCACGCAAGTTTCCTCGAACAGTGCCCGGTGCGATTGTTGCGCCGGCATAATTTACTGTTGGAGTGGTTAAAGTAACTTCATTTGCGGTTTCAATTGTTTTACCAAAATTATTGAGTGCTCCACTAGTTCCGTCCCAAAGATCTCCCCCGATTGATGCGTCAAATAGTGTACTTATCTTAAATCCTTTGTAAGAGAATGATGTTCCTATAGCTCCTCTCCAATCTGGATTTGGGTCACCAATAACTCCTTCTGACTCTGCTGCTGTTGGGAATCCATTTGCGTCTAAGATTAATGTGCCATCTGTTGTTCTGTCAAATTTACCTCCCCATAAAACTCCTAATGGTTGTCCTAGAACTGCTCTTGAGGATGATCCTGTAAATCCATTTAAAAATAAAGAAGATGTACCTGTTAGCTCAGTGATTTTATTTCTATTGGTACTCCAGTTTCCAAATACATGCCATTTTAATTGCGAAGTCGATGGTAAAATATTAGCATCAAATTCAACTTCAAAACCTCTATTCTGTATTGTTGCAAAATTGCCATACAAAGTACTATAAGTAGAACTTCCGTTAAGAGGGACGTTAACTAAAAGATCCTTTGTCTCGTTTGAGTAGTAAGTTGCATTTATTGTTAATGCTTTAAATAGTTGTAGGTCGGTTCCTAATTCAAATTCTGATTTTATTTCAGGTTTAAGGTTTCTATTCCCTCCTGTTCCTGCTTGTTGAAATGAACCAGCGTATGCTCCAGAATCGTAAGCAGGTCCGTATCCTTCCGCTCCAAGTGCTGAATTGAAATAGGTTGTTCCAGCATATGGTCTAGGAACAGATGCTATTTGTCCGTAGGTAGCTCTTAATTTTCCATCTGTTAGTATTTTACTCTCTAATCCGTTTGTAAATTTATATCCAAATTCGGCTGTAGGATAGAAGTAAACCTTTAAGTTTGGGTCATAAGTTGAAGAGGTTTCAAATCGACCGCCTAATGTTAAAAATAAGTAATTTTTGTAATCAAAGGCTGTAGAAAAATAGGCTCCACTTAATCGTGAATATGTTCTATCCAGGAATGTGGTTTTGTTTGCTAGTAACGCATTGTCATATGAAAATCCGTTAGAATCGATGATGAAGTTTTGATATGAACCTCCTCTTTGGTCGAAATTTGTTTGTGAAAAGTTAATTCCAGTTAAGTAGGATAGTCCAAGATCGTCAGTTAATTTGCCATCACCCAGAGCAATAATATCTGCATTAAATGATTGAAAATCGGTCACGCTTTCTGTAGCTCTTCCGTTTCCTGCATTTTCAGAGGAATTCATCGGAAACATAGTGATACGTTTGTCGCTGTAACCGTCAAGACCTAACCTAGCTAACACGGAGACCCAAGAGGTGAACTCATGCTTAAGTTCAAAACCACCTATATATCTGTCTACTGTATTTGGGTTTTTTTGGATGTCTGTAGTCCATAAAGGGTTATTGTAACTTGGGTTCAAATCATTTGCCCAAGTTCCCACATCTTGTCTGTAAGCGCGATGGCTATTTGACTGTGTTGAGCCATTTGCTTGGATGTTGGTTCCTATAAAATCTCTATTATCAAAATCAGCAGGAGATCGATATAAACCAAGATATAAACCACTTAAGTTTGATCCTGTTTGAATTCTGTTTGAGTTTACAGATGAGTATCCAAATTTTGTTTTAAACGAGGTTTTTTCTGCAATTTTTGATTCAGAGGTGAAATCAATACTTGTTCTTTCATAGTCTGCATTGCGGATAATACCTTTTTGGTTGGTGTTTCCTAAACCAAGATAGAAATTGGTGTTTTCTCCCCCTCCGCTAATACTGATGTGGTTGTCTAAAAGCAAACCATCGCCAATAACAGCATCCATATTTGACTTTTGGAAATTTTCTGTGCTTCGTTTTCCACCTGCTGCTATTGGGTAAATTCTTCGCCCATCATTAGTTAAAAAATATTGTCCTGTTGTATTGAAGATATCTTGACCGCCTGCTCTACTAGAAATTTTATCACCGTAAGAGTTGGCATTGTTTCTGGCCCAAACTCCATTTGATCCTTGGCCAAATTTGTCTTGTAATTTCATTTCGACATTTACTTCATCGTAGGACACAGATGAGTTTACATTTATGGAAATTTTACCTTTTTTACCTTTTTTTGTGGTAATCAAGACAACCCCGTTTGCCGCTCTATAACCCCATAATGCGGCTGCTGAAGCACCTTTTAGTACTTGTACGCTTTCAATATCATTAGGATTGATATCGTTTAAACGGCTTTGCTGACCTACTCCGTCAACGCCACTTCCTATTTCATCATTTGAAACGGGAGTTCCGTCAATTACGAATAATGGTTGTGTTGAGCCTGTGATTGAGTTTTGTCCTCTAATTTGGATATATGCTCCTGATCCAGGATCTCCTGAGTTTGACACGATTGCTACTCCGGAAGCTTTTGCTGATAAACCTTTGATTAGCGATGTCTCTCCAGAATTGGTAATAACATCTCCTTTCACTTTTGAAAATGAAGAAGCTTTCTCATTTTTTTTAACTGCAATTCCCAGAGTGTTGATTACTACACTCTCTAATTCCATCGCTGAGCTAAGCATAGTTACTTTTACAGTGTTGGATTTGGCGCTAATTTCTTGTGTGTTCATTCCAAGATAGCTAAATACCAGTGTTTGGTTTAAATCAGCTTTAATGGTGAATTTTCCATCAAAGTCGGTTTGTGTTCCAGTTTTGGTTCCTTTCACAATTACACTTACGCCTGGAATTGGCATACCTGAATTGTCTGCAACCGTCCCCGAAACTGCTCTTTCTTGCGCAAAGGTTAATTGCGCGATTAGTACTGTTAGTAGTACTAAAAATCCATTGAACTTTAGTTTCATTATTTAATTGTTTTGATTAGTAGAGCAAAACTCTTAAAATATTGTTAACTTTCCTAATTATTTATTAATAAATCATCAATTAACATAAAAATCTGATTTTTTGTATATTTTTTGTGAGAAATTAACTTTGTTTTCTGAGTTAGTTTTGGTTTTATTGGTTTCTTTTTTGATGTTTTTTGGTCTGTTTTTGGTTTATTAAACTCACTTTTTCTTTTTGAAGTCGTGTTGTGTCTTAATTAAATTCAAATGTCTGGTGTGCCGATGAAATCGCGGTTTTTAAGATGTAATTTGAGATATATTGCAATTACATCATCTAAATACAAAAAGGTATCTGTCTAGTTTTTTGTAATGATTTTGGTGTTGTTACTTATTTTTATGTACTTGCTACTACTGTATTTTATTAGAAGTCAAAAAAAAACCACCCCGAGATGGGGTGGTTTGGAAATGATTTTAGGACTATAGTAATTTATTTGTCCCAGATTAATTTGGTAGTAAGTAAATCTCCACCAATTCTTGATGCTGCTTCAGATACATTTTCTCCGTTAAGTTGACTTAAGTTAACAGGGTATGTAAAACGAGAAGGCATAGCATTTAATCCTCTTAACGCTTCAAATTTATATGTTGTTGAATTGTCTTCCGGATTTGGCTTGTTTAAAGGGTAAGTTTGTCCTGGCTGTAGCAAAGTAGTAGGGAAGCCTGTTCTTCTATACTCTGCGTATGCCTCGTATGGTTGCATAAATAATGCTATGTACTTTTGTGTTAAAACATTAGCTTGATTAGCTGGTGCTAAAGTCAATAAGTAAGCAGTTATTCTTGCTGGAGCAACACCCCAACGTTCCATAGATGCTCTTACACCGTTCTGGTAGTTTGTATTGTTCCAACCGTTTTGTTCAGCTAATAAGAACTCAACTTCAGCATATTCCATTAATATTTCAGTGTAGTCCTGCTTTAGTACATTTGAGCTCCAGAATGAAGTTCCTCCTTGTTGTGAAGCGGTAAGTGAACTTGTAATTCCATAAGGCATACCAACATATTGAGTTAAATCATCTGTTTCAGTATAGCTAAATGCTTTTACAGATGCTTTTGATGCTGTAATTGGAGCTGCATACTTTTGTAATCTTGGGTCAACACCAAAAGTACCCAAGTTACCTTTTAATAGGTCAACTAACGTATTTGAAATTGCGAAGTCAGTTCTGTTTGACAAATAAAAATCTCTATAAAAAGCACTTGGATTTACGTCATCTTTTTGGTACGTCAAACCAACATTGTCAGCATTTGAAGTCATTACTCCATCTGCGATTGCTTCAGTAGCATGAGTTTCAGCTCCTGCAACAACTCCTTTTACTCTTGTCGCAATACGTAAACGTAAAGAATTTGCAAATTTTTTCAATTTTGCAGCACTTTTGAATAAGTTATCACCTTGAGTAAATACTGGCTGGTTTGTTACTATCATTGCTGAAGCTTCTTTCAATTCTTTCATCAAATCAGCATAGATTTTTTGCTGTGTAGCAAATTTTGGCTTGATGATCCCTTCATTTAGTTTTAATGCTTGAAAATCAGGGTCGTTGTTGCCGTAGGAGTAGTAAGGAACATCACCATAAGCATCTACCAATTGTAAAAAAGTGTAGGCAAGCATAACTCTAGCTGCTGCAATTTGATTATTGTTGTTACCGTATGCAGAGTTGACATCTTTAGTTTCAGGATTGGTGTTTAAGTCAATCACTGTTTTGAAATCAATTGCAGCGGTGTAATAATCAGTATACAAACTTTGGTTAGTACCTTCTCTAAATTGGAATCTATCTTCTTCAGTGTAGTTTCTTTGTGCAGAATATTGAATCCAAGGTAAGGCCATTCTTCCAGATGAAAAACTTCCTCTTGAATTGGTCATTAAAGCTGCAACAGCAGAATTAAATACTCCGTATGCAGGAACTTTTGCAATATCTGGATTGTTTGGACTAACGTTTGTTTCTTCCAAATTATCAGTACAGCTCACTGTTGTAGTAAGTACTGTAGCTACGGATAATAATGATATAAATATTTTTTTCATTTTAATTTGTGTTTTAGAATTTAAATTCTAGGTTCATACCGTATGTTCTAGTTGATGGTAATGAACCTCCTTCAAGACCTTGCGTATTTCCACTTCCGTATGAAGCCATTTCTGGGTCCATTCCATCCCATGCAAGTCCCCAAGTAAACAAGTTTCTTGCGAAAAGAGAGAATCTAATATCAGAGAATGGTCCTGTTAATTTTTTAGGCATACTGTATCCTAAAGTAACTTCTCTTAATTTAAAGTAACTAGCGTCAAAAACATTCAGTGCGTCAAGACCGTAGTGTTGTTGTGCCCATGCTTGTGCTGGTAAAACAGAGGTATTAGGAGTTCCGTCTTCGTAAACCGCATCTACAATAATTCCGTTTTCTCTAATGCCATTGGCTGCTGTACCTGCTAACACACCTGAGTAATTACCCCACATGTGCGTTGTAGAGAAATAGCTTCCTCCTTTTTGCATATCAATCAAGAAAGCAAAACTTAAGTTTTTGTATTTGAATGAGTTTCTGATACCCATGTTGTAATCAGGAGTGATATCCCCTAATGATTTTCTTGCAGTTGGGATATAGTATCCATCAGCATCTACTACTTTATTTCCGTTTGCGTCACGCGTGAAATCAGTACCGTATATTTGACCGTATTGCTGACCTGTTACAGCAAGTAGTGTTGCTTGGAATGGTGCTGAACCGATAATTAATTCGTTTACACCATCAAGTAGTTCAACTAGCTTGTTGTTGTTTTTAGCAAAGTTCCAGGTAATGTCCCATTTGAAATCTGCCGTTCTTACTGGATTCAAGTTAATTGTTGATTCAATACCTTTGTTTTGTAATTTACCAGCATTAAATAATTTAAAATTAAAACCAGTAGATGGGTCAATTTGTACCGGAGTAATAAGGTCAGTTGTTGTAACATCGTAGTAAGTTAAGTCAATTCCAACTCTTCTGTCAAACAAGCTTAATTCAAGACCAATCTCTTTTGTTGTTTTTAGTTCAGGAACTAATAATGGATTATTAGCAGTACCAGGTTGGCTGTATCTTGGTTGTCCTTGGAAAGGAGTTAATACATCTGCGTAATTATCTAATCTGTAAGGTGTTGTAGCATTTCCTGCTTGAGCCCAACCTCCACGGATTTTTCCGTAGTTTAACCAAGTGTAATCAGTAAGTAATTCAGAGAAGATAAAACTTCCGTTTACAGACGCATAGTTTACAGGTTCGAAAACAGTACTAAACCAATCTTGTCTGTCTGTAGCTTCAATAAACAACATGTTGTTATATCCTAATACAAGCGATCCGTAAACACTATTTGTTAATGTTTTCTCATCATAATTAGTAGCTAAAGCAGGGCTGATACTATTAGATAAGTTGTATTGATTTGGTAACGATAATCCTCCTACCGTTGCGCCAGATAATCTAGAGAAATTATAACTTCTTCTGTTTGCTCCAGCAAAAGTGTTGATGCTGAATTTTCCAAAAGTTTTGTCATAATGTAAGCGACCTTCGTAGTTAAAATCAGTAAGAGTTCTTGTTGATGTCGTGTAGCTTGGTGTAGCTTGTGAACCGATAGCAACTCTTTCATTGATGTTTAAAGAATAAGTGTCGCCATAAACGTTTCCAACTGCATATAAATCTTTTGTGATGTTGTAGGTGATTTTTCCGTTTCCATAAAATCTGTTTCTTTTGTCTCCAGAAGTATTTTCATAGATGATCCAGTATGGGTTATCAGAGTAGTTTGGAGTTGCATTGTTCCATGCAATTCTGTTCCAAGATCTTTGTTGGCCGTTGGCTAACTTGTAGTCTTTTAACTCATTGTAATCCAGTTGTCTTTGTGACCATTGGTAGAATTTTTGTGCTAAACCATTATCTCCGTATCCAACTTCAGGTCTGTTGAAACCTCTAGTTTGAACGTAAGTCATCATTCCTTCCACTTTTAACTTGTCATTAAGTTGAGTGTTAGCGTTGATAGAAAAAGTATTTCTTGTTAATGAAGAATTTGGTACAATTCCCTCTGTTTTTTGATTTGCGTATGAAAATCTCATACCAGTATCTTGTGTAGATTTTGTAAAAGAAACCGCGTTGTTTCTTGTGATTCCTGTTCTAAAAAATGAATCAACATCGTTTTTTGGTGCAATCCAAGGTTTTTCTACCAAGTAATCATTCGCAAATTCTGGATCGAATGCATTCCATGGTAAGTGCAATAAAGTTGGGTCGTATTTTGGTCCCCAGCTTTCATCTGTTTTGTAGTCAGCAAGGTTGTAGGTTTTTCCATTAATCACTTGTTGTACAAATGTTGATGAACTACCACCACCATATTGATTTTGTAATTTCGGGCTAATGTAAGCATCTTCAAATGTAATACCTGTGTTGATAGATACTTCTGCACGACCACCTTTTTTTCCGGATTTAGTTGTGTATAAAATAGCTCCATTACCAGCTCTGTTTCCGTACAATGCTGCAGCAGGTCCTCCTTTAAGTACAGTTACAGATTCGATATCATCTGGATTAATATCAGCAGATGCATCTCCGTAATCTCTACCTCCAGCACCTCTTTCAGTGTTTGCAGTGTTGTAGTTTCCATTGTCTAATGGAATTCCGTCAATTACAATTAATGGCTTGTTTTCTCCAGTTACAGATCCAATACCTCTCATTACAATTCTTGTAGATCCACCCATAGTTGATGGTGCTGTGATTTGTAAACCTGCAACGTTTCCAGATAAAGCAGATACTGCGTTATTAGAACCACCTTCATTAATTGTAGCACCTTTTAGCTCTTGGGTTGCGTAGCTTAAAGACTCTTTTTTTCTGGTGATTCCTAAAGCAGTTACCACGACCGCTTCAAGTTCGTTTGCGTCATCTTTAAGATTTACATTGATAGTGTTAGATGTAGCAGGGACTTCTTGAGTTTTCATCCCGATGTAGCTAAATACTAATACTTGGTTTGGACTTGCTTTGATGACGAATTTTCCATCAAAATCAGTTTGTGTTCCAGTTTGTGTTCCTTTGATTAATACACTAACACCTGGTAAAGGTAGTCCTGCATTATCAGAAACAACTCCTGAAACCGCTCTTTCTTGCGCAAAAGTGATTTGCGCCATTAGTGCTAATAAAAGCACTAAGACTCCATTGAACTTTAGTTTCATTTTTTAATATTTTGAATTAGTCCGACAAACTTCTTAATAATTTCTTAACATTCCTAACGCGGCAAGTGATAATTAGTGTTAAAATTAAAATTTAACATTGTAGGATAAATGGATTAAACGTGTGTTAAGATTTTTTCCGTTTGAAAGACCATTGGCAAAGGCGAGTTTTAAAATGCCGTTTTTAGTTTGTAATCCAAGTCCTATTCCTAATCCTACTAAATTAGTCTTGATTAGGCTTTCGTTTTTTTGGGTTTGGTCATTAGTGTAGGCGTAATCTAAAATAGAATGAAAATATAATTGTCTTGCTAAAACATATCTAAGCTCAGTCATAATTGAAGCGGCGAAGGATGCTTGTAGGCTATTTTCGTTAAATCCGCGAAGCGAATTCAGTCCGCCAAAACGGTATAATTCGTTCTGGATATAAGTAGGGCTGCGAAGTATAAACGCTTTGCTGTTGGTGAGTAGGTGTATTTTTTGACTAAAAACAGCAATTTGTTTAAAATGTATTTGGGTCAAAAGCTGATTTAAACTTTCGGATTGTGTGTTTGCTTGTCTTTGACCAAATCCTAAATTGACATGGAGGAATGTTTCTTTTCCGGAGAGGGATGATTGATCCTTTGAGTTACTCAATTCAAAGGAACCTGTTATGAATCTATTTGAGTAACTCGGAGTGTTTAAGTTGTCGATAGCTGCTGTGCTGCTGGATATCGTGGATTGGTATTCAAAAGCGATCTTTTTATTTGAGTGTAATTGATAGTAAAGTGATAAAGCTGTTTTGGTGTTTTGAAAGGTACTGTCTTGTCTGAAAATGTTCAAATTGGTTTTAATGCCTAACGGGCTGTTGAAGAGGTAAGGAAGGTCTAGCTGTGCGTCAAAAACTTTTTGATCTGATCCGTTGCTTCTCCAATTGATGCTGATTCGTTCTCCTTTTTGCATGGAGTTTAAAAGTTCAAAATCTAAATAGCCACTTACACGTAATCGGCCGTTCTCTGCCGTATTGAGGCCAACAAAACCATCAAATTTATTGGCTTTTTGTTTTTCGAGGTAAACAAAAACCTTGGTAGAGTCTTGTGTTAAGAGTAGTTCAGGATATTTGCTGTTTTTTACAAATCCTAAGGTGTTGTATTGCTCATAGATGGACTGCAAAGTTTTTAAGTTGTACACTTTGTTCAGGTATTTTTTTTCAATATTGCGCTGGTGTCCTTTGGGTAGTCTTGCTTCTTTGGCGTTTGGAATAATCAAACTGTTTATTCTTCTAATTACATTTGATTCTATTAAAAGATCGGCATCAAGATTATTTTTTTTCCTTATTACGTTGAGTAGCTGAATTTTCGTTAATGGATAACCTTGGTCTTCTTGGTTTTTCAAAATGGAATCAAGAAAGGTTTGGAGTAGTTCATATTGTAAAATTGTTGGTTCTTTTATTGTAGGTTTGCTGTTTTTGCTTGAGGTGACAATTTCTTTGAAGTTGTGTAATGTAATCGTCTTTATTTGTTCTCCTAAGTAGATTGTGGCATTGAAAGTACTATCGTTTATTTTTTCGAGAAGTCCTATTTTGTTATCAATGTAACCTTTTTTGTAGAGGTTTGTGGTTGTTTTCTTAATGTTTGATTCAATACTGTTTAAATTTTGATGAGTTTTGGCGTACTTTAAAGTGTCAATAATTTTTGCTTCAGAAGGGTTTTGGGTTTTGAAAGAGAAATACAATGTTTGGGCATTAGTTTTAAATGCACAAAATAACAGTATGATAAAGAGGAGCGTGGATTTCAAATGATTTTTGCTGTGGTGTTACTTTTTTCTTGGAAGAAATTTTTATAGCCAAATTTATGATATTTTGCTTTGTAAAAGAACGCTCTTCTAGGTTTAAAATTGCGTAAATGATATTGTTAGTTCTTAAATAGCTTTGACTTACAATTATTTGCTCTTAAAAATAAATTGAAATGTGTTGTAATCTTAAAAAAAATAAATACATTTGCAACCCCGTAAAAAGCGGGAATTTAATATAATAAGAAATTTTTAGTATTAATTATGCCAACAATTCAACAATTAGTAAGAACAGGAAGAACTCAGATCACT
>CAZMHK010000018.1:0-33180 GCA_964566045.1 uncultured Flavobacterium sp. | reverse complement strand
ATAAATGAAAAAGAATTCATTTTGTTAGGCCGTGCAGATAACATTATAAATAGTGGAGGAATTAAATTGATTCCTGAACAAATTGAAGCAAAGCTTTCCTCAAAAATAAAAGAACGCTTTTTTGTGGCAGGAATCCCTGATGCCATTTTGGGAGAAAAATTAATTCTTGTCATTGAAGGTGAAGCAAGAGAAATTCCTATTGATGTTTTTGAAACTTTAAGTGCTTACGAAAAACCTAAAGATTGTTTCTTTGTTTCGCAATTTCTAGAAACAGAAAGCGGAAAAATAAAAAGAAAAGAAATTATTGCTCAGATTCCTCACAACATAACTGCATAAAACAAAAACATCTGAAAGGAAATACAAATACTATTTGCTTTCTTTTCAGATGTTTTTTTCTGGTTCTACAACCTTAATTTACAATATATAATCCGTGTTGATGAAATTGGATTCTTTACTATTGAGTAAAGCTTGTAGAATTTCATTATTGTAAGCATTGTCTTTTGATGCTACAAAAGTTCGTATCGAAAACGAACGCAAAGCATCATGAATACTCAAGGTTCCCACTGCCGAATCTTTGCGTCCGGTAAACGGAAACACATCGGGACCTCTTTGGCAAGAGCTATTTAAGTTTACACGACAAACTAAATTTACCAATGCATCAATCAATGGTGCAATCGTTGCAATATCCTTACCAAATAAACTTACTTGCTGACCGTAGTTTGATTCGGCCATATCGTTAAGTGGTTCTTGAATTTCCCTAAAAGTCATAATTGGAACTACAGGACCAAATTGTTCCTCATGATACACGCGCATTGCTTTATTTACTGGAAAAAGAACCGCTGGAAATATCGAATTTGGAGTTGTCTGTCCTCCTTTTTCATTAATGATGGATGCACCATTTGCAAGAGCATCGTCAATTAATTCTTGAATATAAGCTGGTTTATCTTTTTCAGGAAGTGGTGTCAAAAACACTCCTTTTTCCCAAGGGTTTCCGAAAGCAAGCGTATCTACTTTTGCTGCAAAGCGTTTGTTAAATTCTGCTGCAATCGAATCGTGTACGTAAATTATTTTGAGCGCAGTACAACGTTGTCCGTTGAATGATAGTGAGCCTGCAATACACTCTTGAATGGCCAAATCCAAGTCAGCATCTGGTAAAACAATTGCTGGGTTTTTGGCTTCAAGTCCTAAAATAAGTCGCAATCTGTTTTTATTTGGATGTTGATCTTGTAGGGCAATCGCTGATTTACTATTGCCAATCAAAGCTAAGATATCAACTTTACCAGATTTCATGATTGGAGATGCTACCTCTCGGCCGCGACCGTAAACAATGTTTATAGCTCCTTTTGGAAAACTATTTCGGAAAGCCTCTAAAAGTGGAGAAATTAATAGCACACCGTGTTTGGCAGGCTTAAAAATTACTGGATTCCCCATGATTAATGCGGGAATCAATAATGAAAATGTCTCATTTAAAGGATAATTGTACGGACCGAGACATAATACTACCCCAAGAGGCCCACGACGTACCATGGCATTAATACCTTGTACTTTCGAGAAAAATGCGCTACGAGTATTGAGTTCTTTTAAACTTGTAATCGTATCGTAAATATATTCTACCGTACGATCGAATTCTTTTTCAGAATCGCCCAATGATTTACCTATTTCCCACATTAATAGTTTTACAACTTCGGCACGAGTGGTTTTCATTTGTTCAACAAATTGCTCCATGCATTTAATTCGGTCAGCAACTTTCATCGTTGGCCAAAGTCCTTGTCCGTTGTTATACGCTTCACTTGCAGCTTGCACTGCTTCGTTAGCTTCTGCCTCGCCCATAAACGGAATAGAACCGAGTAAAGTGGGTCCATAAGCATCGGTAGAGGAAATAGTAGAAAAAACAGGTGAAGTTTGTCCTTCCCACTTTTTTAATTCGCCATTGATTAAATAGGTATCTTGATTCAATAAGGCTTTAATCTGAAATTCTTCAGGAATTGTATTCATTTAGTTGGTGTTTTGTGGTTAGTTAATTAGCTATTGTAGTGGTTTACGGTTCTACTACTTCACCTTCCCAATCTAAGATTCCTCCCAGTAAATTGTATGCGTTTTCAAAACCCAATTGGTTCATGATTTCGCAGGCTTTTGCACTACGCATTCCGGAACGGCAATACACATAGTATTTTTTGTCTTTATCCAATTCTTCAACAGCGTCAATAAAGCCTTGACCTTTGTGAATATCTATATTAATAGCATTTGCGATAAAACCTTCGTTAAACTCATCAGCAGTTCTTACGTCAAGTATTACTGCATTTTCTTCAGCTTCAAACTGAGCTACCCAATCTTCTTGTGTTAAATTCATAATGATGTTTTTTTTGTAAAAATACGACGTTTTTAAGTAACAGTTATCGTGGCTTTTGTTAATTAGATAATAAAAACAAGAAAACGATTTCGCAACCGTATTAGAATCAATACTATAGCCGAAATCGGTTTTAAAATTAGCAAAACACCCTATTTCACCGATAGGACATATAAAATTAATTAATTAAAAATAAAGCAGTTAGCTTAAAAAATATATCTAAATCACCTGCTATTTTCTATTTTATAAAGTACTTTTACCAGCATCAAAAATTAAAATAAACATCAGATGATTGCTCCATTAAAAACAATTTTTCCGCAATTCTCGCCTGACCTACTCGCTGCCATAGATCAAGAAGCTTCCTACCAAACACAAGAAGCAGGAACCATTTTAATGCGAACGGGGCAGTACATTAAAAATACGGTATTGGTTGTTAGCGGCACCGTAAAAATTTATCGTGAAGACCAAGATGGAGGTGAATTTTTTATGTATTACTTGCATCCTGGTCAAGCTTGTGCGTTATCAATGATTTGCGCCACCAAAAATGAAAAAAGCCAAATAATGGCCAAAGTGGTTGATGAAGTCGAGCTAATCACGATACCGCTGGCGGTTATGGACAAATGGATGATGCAGCACCGCTCTTGGTACGAATTTGTTATCGAAACCTATCGAAACAGATTTGAAGAAGTTTTAGAAGTAATTGACAGTATCGCGTTTAGAGCCATGGATGAGCGTTTGGAATTTTACTTGCAGCGTCATGCAAACTCTTGTGGTTGTAATGAACTAAAATTGTCTCATCAAGAAATTGCATCCGATTTAAATACGTCAAGAGAAGTTATCTCAAGACTTTTAAAAAAAATGGAACAAAGAGGTTTGTTGAAGTTGCATCGTAATAACATCGAATTGCTTTCAAAAAAACAACATTAATTGTTTCCTTCTCATTTGTAATTTATTATGGAATATTTTGGCTATTTAGCATCAATCATTATCGGACTCTCATTGGGTTTAATTGGTGGTGGTGGATCAATACTGACCATACCTATTTTAGTGTACTTATTTAAAATTGATCCCGAATTAGCTACTACATACTCCTTATTTATTGTGGGAGTCACATCCTTATTAGGCTGTATAAGTCATTATAAAATGGGCAACTTACAACTCAAGTCGGCTCTGTACTTTGCAATACCATCCGTATTTTCTATTTTAATTATTCGAGAAGTGATTTTTCCGCAAATTGCTACTACCCTTTTTACAATAGCAACTTATCAAGTTTCTAAAAACGATTTAATCATGATTGTTTTTTCGATTCTAATGATGGCGGCAGCAATAGCAATGATTCGAAAAAGCAAACCCATTCCTGAAGGTTTAAAAACAAATTACATACAATTGGGCTTTATTGGTTTTGTTGTGGGAATTGTGACCGGTTTCTTGGGAGCAGGAGGCGGATTTTTGATTATTCCTGCTTTATTATTTTTTGCTAACCTGCCGATGAAACAAGCTGTTGGAACCTCCTTACTCATTATTTTTATCAACTCTAGTATAGGATTTGCGGGCGATTTGTATATCGGGACTGCAATCGATTATCGACTATTATTAGTGATTGCCGCCATGGCATTTGTTGGGATGCTGATTGGAATTCAAATTTCAAAAAAGATAAATGGAGCACAACTCAAACCTATTTTTGGTTGGTTTGTTTTAATCATGGGCGCGTACATTATTACTAGAGAACTTTTTTTCTAAAAAATATACAACTGTAACAATTATCACTTTTATTACTAAAAAACAAAAGTACATTTGTACTCAAATAAAACATACTATTATGAAAATTGAACAAATATATACCGGATGTTTGGCGCAAGGGGCCTACTACATCACCTCAAATGGAGTTGCAGCAATCATTGATCCACTGCGTGAAACGCAACCGTATTTAGATCGTTTGCAAAGAGATGGAGTAGTATTAAAATATATTTTTGAAACCCATTTTCACGCTGATTTCGTTTCGGGACATTTGGATTTAAGCAAGCAAACAGGAGCGCCTATAGTTTACGGTCCACAGGCAGTAACTGCTTTTGAAGCTATTTCAGCTACTGACGGGCAGTTATTTCCTCTTGGAAATGTAACTATCAAAGTATTGCACACGCCAGGACATACAATGGAGAGTACTTCTTATTTATTGTTGGATGAAAACGGTAAAGAACACGCACTGTTTTCAGGTGATACATTATTTATTGGCGATGTTGGTCGCCCAGACTTGGCTCAAAAAGCGGCGCATTTAACACAAGAACAATTGGCTGCTACATTATATCAATCGTTACGTTCAAAAATCATGACTTTGCCAGATGATGTGATTGTGTATCCGGCGCATGGTGCAGGTAGCGCTTGTGGCAAAAATATGAGTAAAGAAACAGTATCGACCATTGGAAACCAAAAAGCAACAAACTACGCTTTACGAGCCAATATGACTGAAGCTGAATTTATTCAAGAAGTTACAGATGGTCTATTGCCACCGCCGGCTTATTTTGGTATGAACGTAGCAATGAACAAACAAGGTTACGAGAGTTTTGAAAATGTTTTAAACCTCGGTATGAGAGCACTAACGGCCGACGAGTTTGAAACTGCAGCCTCTGAAACTGGAGCTTTACTATTGGATACCCGTAAAAATGGTGATTTTGCCAAAGGATTTATTCCGCAATCGATTAATATTGGTATTGATGGTGACTTTGCTCCGTGGGTAGGATCGATGATTGCTGATGTTAAACAACCTATTTTAATTATTTGCGAAGTAGGTCAAGAAGAAGAAACTGTAACTCGATTGAGTCGAGTAGGTTTTGACAATTTGGTCGGCCATTTGGCAGGAGGTTTTGAGTCATGGGTAACTGCAGGAAAAGAAACCGATACCATCAATAGAATTACTGCCGACACATTTGCAAAGCAAGTAATAATTGGCGAAAGCAAAGTAATTGACATTCGAAAAGCAACAGAATATACAGCGGAGCATGTAACAGATGCTTACAGCAAACCACTTGCTGCCATTAATGATTGGATTGAAGATATTGATCCACAGCAACACTTTTTTATTCATTGTGCCGGCGGATACCGCAGCATGATAGCAGCATCAATTTTAGAAGCAAGAGGATTTAGAAATTTTACTGAAATTGAAGGAGGATTTAACGCTATTGCAAAAACTGAGGTTCCAAAAACTGATTTTGTTTGTCAGAGTAAAATACTTCAAAACTAGTTCAGCTCCAGTAAAATTGTCATAAACCTCAACATTGGTTAGTGCGATTTTCATATTGTAAATAATCTGGAAATCGCACTATCAAATTAAATAAAGATTGAATTAATGAGTGAATCAAAAGAGATCAATTTGAATGAAAAACTAAACAAAAATTATTGGGACAATCGTTACCAAACGAACAATACCCAATGGGATATTGGTCAAGTTTCACCACCAATTCAGGAATTTATAGACACTATTACTGATAAAAATGCTAGAATCCTTATTCCGGGTTGTGGGAATTGTTATGAAGCTATTTATTTAATTCAACAAGGATTTACAGCTATCACATTAATAGATATTGCACCTACATTAGTAAATAATTTACAAGAAAAATTCAAAAATCAGTCACAAATTAGAGTGCTTTTAGGAGATTTTTTCGAACATCAAGACCGTTATGATTATATCCTGGAGCAAACTTTCTTTTGTGCGTTACATCCGCAAAGCAGACCCTTGTACGTTTCAAAAATGAAAGAATTGCTTGCTCCGAAAGGTGTTTTGTTTGGTCTTTTATTCGACCGAGATTTTGAATCAGGACCTCCTTTTGGCGGAAGCATAAACGAGTATGAAAACTTATTTGAAAAAGATTTTAAAATCATTAAACTCGAGAAAGCAAGAAACTCAATTCAGCCCAGAGCAAATACAGAAGCTTTTATTCATTTTCAAAAAATTGGATAAAAATTTTAGAAAAACCCTATTCAGATACAATTAAAATTGTCAAAACCAATTAATAAAATCATGTAATAGAAAACGGATAAGCTGTATTAGTCAGTCTTATCCGTTTTCTTTACTTATTTATCAGAAAGCCATAATTGCAACATTTTCTCTAAATCAGCTTGAATTATAGGCTTGGGTAAATAGCCATTCATACCAGCTTCTAAACACTTTTCTTTATCACCCACCATTATACCTGCTGTAATAGCAATAATAGGCACTGCATCACAGCCATCAATAGCTCTAATTGCGGCTGTGGCCTCATATCCATTTTTGTTTGGCATTTGAATATCCATCAAAATGACATCCGGTCTATGCGTTTCATACATGGTTATGGCTTCGTTACCATCTTTCGCCTCGTAGATTGTACAATTTGAGATAATGCGTTTTACAAGGGTTTTAGCCAACATCATATTGATTTTATTATCTTCAACAATTAAAACCGTTTTATTACTCAAATCAACTTCAGGCGCAGTTGTGCTCTCGTGCATTGCTTTTTCGATGGCCAGTACATCATTTTTGGTTTTATTGGCTTTTTTAAATTTCACCTCAAAATAAAAATCACTTCCTTCACCTAGTTTACTAATTAATGATAATTTACTATTCATTAATGCTAGCAACTGATTAGAAATTGTAAGTCCTAAACCTGTTCCGCCAAACTTACGATTGGTTGAGTTATCCTCTTGTACAAATGAGTTAAATATTTTTTGATTATTACCCGTTTTAATTCCGATTCCCGTATCCTTAACTGAAAATTTCAGGGTGCACTTTTTTTTACTTTTCGTTTCAATGCGATTGATATCAAGTCGAATCTCACCAAAATGAGTAAACTTCATGGCATTACTTAACAAGTTCACTAAAATTTGCTTCAAGCGAACAGAATCCGCTAAAATATAAGTTGGAACTGTTTTTTCAATTGACAATACGAGTTCAATATTTTTCTTAATTGCTTGAATTTTAAACAAATTGATAACTTGAGTGGTAAGTTTCACAATATTTACTTCTTCAATATTGAGTTCTAATTTACCTGATTCTATTTTTGAAAAATCAAGAACATCATTAACAATATCCATCAGAGAGGTCGCTGACTCATTGACTGTAGTCATGTACTCTGCTTGGTCTTTTTCAAGATTGGATTTCATTAATAAATGTGTAAACCCAATAATACCGTTAAGAGGAGTACGAATTTCATGACTCATGTTGGCTAAGAAATCGGTCTTAGCTTTATTAGCTGCCTCGGCGAGTTCCTTGGCTTTTAACAATTCTAGTTCTAATACTTTTTGCTCTGTGATATCAATAAAACTAATAATTATTTCAACTAAATTACCTTTATTGTCAATATCAGGAAAACCATTAACCAGCAACCAAGTTGTTTTTTTTGATTGTGGTAGTTCCAAGCCCATTACAAAGTTTTTTAATGGTTTTTTAGAAACTAAAATTTGATTGACTGGATAAACTTCAATCGGCATTACAATATTATTTTCATTGTAAAATTTCCAAATTGGATCATTCGCTTTCAAACCATACAAAGAACTACCATCAATGAATAATAAATCTTCTGCTTTCTGATTCCAAACTATAATTGATGTGTCTGGCGCATGTACTATGATTCCTGCATCTAAATTACTGATTAATCCACGATACCTTTCTTCGCTTTTTAAAAGCATTAGATCAGATTCTTTAGATTTAGTAATATCGCGACTCAAACAAATAAAATGTTGTTCATCTGCTAAATTTTCATGCATAGGTGCAATCGAGAGTTCAAACCAATGCGTTCCCGAAGGTAAATCAAGTGAATACTGTTTACCCGTTGAATAACCAAATTCATGCGCTTCAATAAGAGCAGAAAGAATTAATTCACTGGCCTCAGGTGGTAAAATTTCAGAAAATAGTTTTCCAATAAAAAATTCGGGACTAGTAATTAGTAAATCATCTGCCCGAGAGTGATAATTGTATATTCTCCCTTCACCGTCTAATTCAAAAAGCATATCGGGTATGGCGCCAAGAATAGCTTCCATCTTTTTATGCATCTTCATGAATTCTTCATCAAATTTTTTACGCTCACTTATATCTCTCACAATGGCTACTACCCTTCCATCAGCAATCATTTTAGCCGTAATTTCTACATTTACGTATGTGCCATTTTTGTGCAGCATGTTGCGCTCTAATAGAGTTTGATCACCATCGGCCAGTTCTTTAAACATTAATGGAATGCGCTTGAGTTCCTGATCATCAAAGAGGTCTTTGACATTTTTGTCACATAGTTCACATTTAGTGTAACCCAACATCGAACAAGCTTTTTCATTTACATCTAATAACCGACCATCTAAACTATTAATAAATATAGCGTCAGAGGCTTGTTCAATCAAACTACGGTATTGTGCTTCGCTTGCACTTAATTGTTGCTTAATGTTACGTAATTCTGTAATCTCGGTTAATGCACCGTTCATTCTGATTGCTCTTCCTGTTTCGTCACGTGTAATGACCCCGCGATCATAAAAAATCCCATAGGTCCCATCGGCTTTTAAAAAACGAAATTCATCTGACCATGAATTAATTGAACTCGCGTAAGTTTCATCCAATTTATTGATTACTCGCTCACGATCTTCTGGATGTACTCTTGAACGCCAAATGCCTGTGTTTTGAGTTCCGTCGGGCTCCAAGCCTCCAAAACCTAACAGATCAATGAAAACTTGATTATTCCAACTTTCGCCAGTTACCAAGTCAACTTCAAACACCGCATCAGTTGTGCTTTTAGCAATAACGTCAAATCTTGAGTTGGCTTTGCTTACTTTTTCCTCTGCACTTTTAATTTCGGACAGATTCAATCCCATACCTAACAAACATCTATTACCGTTATATTCGATAGGATTTGAATTGATATAAAATGGAATTTTTGACTTTGACTTAGAATAAAAAACAATCTCAATACCGGGTAACTGTTGTCTTGTATTGAAAAACTCGCCAAATCCAAGGTCAAACCTTTCTTGTACGCTGGCTTTTTGATCGTCGTCAAAAAGATCGAGCGCATTTAATTTACTAATCTCATCAAATGAATAGCCTGTAACTTCTTCAAAATTTTTGTTCCACTGTACAAAATTGCCGTGCTCATTGCACAAATAGAAAATACCTGGTAAGTTATTTATTATCGTTTCTGACAGCTGTTTTTCCTTGAGAATTACAGCTTCGGCTATCTTACGGTCAGTGATATCTGTGATAGTACCCACATAGCCAATAACTTCATTCTGACTGTTAAACTCTGGTATAGCCTGTCCCATTACCCAAGCAACTGAGCCATCAGATCTCAAAAAACGGTATTCAGAGATGGATTGTTCCTGCCTAGCCGACACTTGCTCCCAACCAATTGCTAAACTAGCTCGATCATCGGGATGTACGGCATCAAACCAACCATTACCTAATGCCTTTTCAAAAGAGAGGCCTGATAGTTGACACCAATATGGATTGACATAAGTAGTGTAACCCGTGCTATCCGTTCTAAAAATTCCGACAGGCGATACTGAAGTTAAAGTATGGTATCGTCGTTCACTTTCAACTATGGCTTGATTGACTTTTTTGCGCTCGGCTTCATTTTCAATGATTTGCAGCGCGAATGAAATATCTCTTGTTGCTTCAATGAGAAGATTTATTTCTTCATCATCAAAAAAATTCTTTTCAGTTGAATAAAAAACTATGACCCCTATTGCTTTTTCGAATTTATGAATAGGTAATGCTATTAATGATTTAAAATCACGTTTTAAGGCTTCCTCTCGCCACTGATCCATCAAAGGATCAGAAGAAACATCATTACAAACCACAAATCTATCCTCACAAAACGCTGTTGCTGAAGGCCCTAAAGTTGATTTTATACTAATTCGATTAACAAATTCTATATAGTTTTCATTGCTACCATAGTGCATAACAGGAATGAGGCTTTCTGTAGGTGCATCAAATAAACCAATCCATGCCATTTTAAACTTTCCTTGCTGTACGGCAATAGAACATGCATCCCTAAACAAATCCTCTTGATTGGTGGTACGAACAATCATTTGATTCATTTGCATTATAAACGAATACAACCTATTGGTTTTTAGTAACTTTTTGTCAATCCCAACCCTATCCGAAACATCTGTTATGATACCATGAAAAAGAACACTGCCATTGGGTTCGAGCATTGACAAAGCATTGACATTGTGCCACAGCAAACCTTTGATTGGGTGATTATAACGGTACTCCATTTTTACGGGCTGCAGCGTATTTTTCGAATTTAAAACACTGTTTTTTATCCCTTTATAATCATCTGGATAAACATTTAGAAAAAGTGGCTTAACATTCATCTGGACTTCTTCTGCAGTAAATCCAAATACCTCCTCTACAGCACTACTGGCGTATACAATACTCAAACTACCATCAGTGGCAAATCGTGCGGTATAAATCACGCCGGGAGAGGCTTCTGCAATTTTAGCCAACTTATCTCTTTCAAACTTAAGTTGTAATAAAGCCTGTCGTGTTTCTGTAACATCACGCATATTAGTCACAATTCCTCCAACATCAGCATCATGAAGTAAATTATTACAATAGCCTTCCATCCAAATATAATGACCACTTTTGTGCCTTACCTGTAAAGATATAGGAAAAGAAATACCCGGGTTGGCAAGTGCCTTCACCATATTTTCTTGCACATACTCTTCAAAATCAGGATGAATAAAATCTAGCCCCTCCAAACTTTGATACTCTTCATGGCTATAACCTGTTATCTTTCGAGAAGAATCACTTCGAAATAAAATTTTAAAATTTTGATCTAGTAATGTTATACTATCTTGATTGTTTTGAATTAATGCTCTAAAACGTTTTTCGTTGCGTAATAATTGCTCTTGAATATCTTTGGTTTCTGTAATATCCTTAACAAATCCTAAGTTTCTATTGGGACCGATACGAACTGCTTCAACAGACCAAAATCTGATAGCCCCTATTTTTGTAAATATTTTTATTTCTTTTTTCCCTATCCCTAGTGCGAGCATTTTTTTAAAATCCAGAAGATTTTCTTCAAAATCTAAATTTTTGCAGAGATCTCCAAATTTCATGCGCAACAATTCTTCCTTAGAATAACCTGTCAGCAAGGTCGCAGCTCGATTTACCTCCAAATAATTACCCGCATCATCCAATACAAAAACGCCATCAGGAGCATTTTCAATGTAGGTCTTAAATTTTAAATCTTCTTGAACTGCATGAAGGATTGAACTATTTAAATTTTCAATACCTATTTTTAATGACTCTCGGTGTTCTGACATGCTATTTAACACAACTGATCCATAGATATGATTGACCGTATTATTATTGCCAACTAAAGGAACTAAGGAGCAATTTAATATTTGACTATCCTTATCATGTCCTTTTATTACAAATTGCAGGTCAATTTGTATGATTTCGTTTTGACATTTATCAATAGCATTAAGCCAATCTGATTGCTGATTTTTAGTAAAAAAATCCAAAAAATAAGCAAGCGTAAGATCTTTTTTCGGCCTTTCAATTTTTAGTATGCTAAATAATTCCTTCGACCAATACATTTTTCTACTTACACAATCTAATTGTACATATCCGAAACGTTTATTGCGAAAATCGGTATTTGACTTTTTTCTGTTTTTTAATGGATTAGCAATGTTTGAAGAAAGTGAAGGGCTCTTAAAACTTGTAACAAAAATAATAATTTGATTTAGGTATGGATTTAAAACTAATTCTACCCAATTTTCAGGACCGTCGAGAGAATTTAAACGTATTGAAAAATGGCTAGGTTTTTCACTTTTTAAAACATGTTTCATCAGATTTGCTACAACCTGAATATCATCTTCTTGAATTAAATCGAAAAAATTAGTTCCAATTACATCACTATCATTCATACCCAGATAATTAGCAAATGACTTACTTATCTGAATAATATTACCATCAGCAAGTACAATACATTGCATCCTTTCGAGAATTTCCTCGAATGGGTCATTTAACGATGTATGAGAAAAAAAATCTGGGGCACTATTAAGCTGTGTTTCTTGCTCTTTAAATTGACGTTTTACGTCTTCATCAGAAGGTAAGTCTTTATTCATACATTGTCAAGTTGTAAGTAAAAGCTAAATATAATAATTATTTGTTGAATCGCTGCGCCTTTTCAATAATTTAAAACAACAGGAGCTAATACCAATTTGCAACTATATACTGGTGGAACATGACAGTAAATGAAAACATATCATTATGATAATCAAGTACATAATATTTAATTCCAATGCACTCTCCGATTAGACCTATTCTAAAATGCTTCTACAATTAACCAGTACAACTACTATAAATTTGAGAACATAAAAATTAACAAAAATTTAATCAACATTTGTATATACAACATTAAATAAAGACTACATTTGTACCCACAAATGACATATATACAAATATGAAAATTGAAGAGCTATTAAAATCTACTGTACCGATGGATAATTCAAAGAAAATTATCCTGAACATCATGTACACGCAAAATGTACTAGCAGAAAATTTTAATGAAATTTTAAAACCTTTTGAAATATCAAGTGAACAGTACAATGTCTTGCGAATTTTAAGAGGACAAAAAGGAAATCCAGCCAATATGTGCGTCATTCAAGAGCGCATGTTAGCCAAAACAAGTAACACCACTCGGTTAGTCGATAAGCTATTACTCAAAAATTTTGTGACCCGAAAAGTTTGCTCAGATAACCGTAGAAAAATTGAAGTTTTAATTACAGACGAAGGACTTAAAGTACTCGAAGAGCTAGATCCTAAAGTGACAGCACATGAAAAATCCTTCTCGCAAAAACTAAGTCCATCAGAGATAGAGACTTTAAATCAATTATTAGAAAAATATAGAAATCCATAAATACCAAAAACAAAGATGAATACATTCCTAGAAAATCAAAATTGGAGATATGCAACAAAGAAATTTGATGCTTCCAAAAAAGTAAGCGCTGAAGATTTAAACACTTTAAAGGAGGCTATTAGACTCAGCGCTTCATCGTATGGTTTACAGCCGTACAAAATTATCATTGTTGAAAATCCTGAATTAAGAGCTAAAATTCAACCATCTGCATGGGGACAAACGCAAATCGTTGATGCTTCTCACCTATTGGTTTTTGCTAATGAAGTGAATTTTGGAGCGGAAGGAATTGATGCTTATATTGCAAACATGAGTCAAACAAGAGGGATTCCTGTTGAAAGCTTACAGCCATACAATGACTTAATGAAAAACAACTTGACTACACTTCCGGAAGAGGTGCGTAACACTTGGGCGGCAAAACAGACTTACTTAGCAATGGGTAATTTATTGAACGCTGCAGCTGAACTAAAAATTGACGTTACTCCAATGGAAGGATTTATTCCTGCTGATGTAAACGAAATTTTAGGACTGAACGCTTTAGGATTGAACGCATCTCTACTTGCAACCGTAGGTTATAGACATGAAGAAGACGCAACTCAATTTGGTAAAAAAGTACGTAAATCAACTGAAGAATTATTTATTACACTATAATTATTAATTAACATTAAACAAAAAAACAAATGAAAAATCTAAAATCAATTGCATTAGCAGTAGTAGTAGCTTTAGCTACAGTAACAGGAAACGCTCAAACTAAGAAAGTAGATGTTGCTCAGAGCTCTATTAAATGGGTTGGGAAAAAAGTAACAGGTGCTCATGAAGGTACAATAAACCTTAAAAGCGGAAACCTTGTTTTTAAAGGTAAATCATTAGTTGGTGGAAACTTTGTTGTTGACATGAACTCAATGAATGTAACTGACTTAAAAGCAGGTCAAGGAAAAGAAAAATTAGAAGGACACTTAAAAGCTGATGACTTTTTTGGAACTGACAAATTCGCAACTTCAACTTTAGTGTTCAAAAAAGTAACTGCAAAATCTGCAAACGTTTACACAGTAACTGCTGACTTGACTATCAAAGGAATTACTAAACCAGTAACTTTTGACTTGACTACAACTGCAAACACTGCAAATGCTAACGTAGTAGTTGATAGAACTAAATACAAAATTGAGTACAACTCAGCTAGTATCTTCAGCGCAATTGGTGACAAAGCCATCAACGATGATTTCACATTAGCTGTAGCTTTAAAATTCTAAGAATTTATTGCTCTCGTATTATAACCCCAACAAGGAATTGTTGGGGTTCTTTTTTATATACCAATTAATCTTCAGTCAGGATTTAACAAAATAGCGTGATAACTGCTTCATTTTTAACAAGCGTTTTATTTGCAAGTCCGATAATCATTTCTATATTTGCACCATACAAAAGAAAAAATGAACATAATTTTAAACAATACTTGGTGGTGGAACAATTTACGTCAGTCGTCGTGAATAAAGCTCCTATAGTATGTTTAAAACTACTTATACAAAAAGGCTTGTCATGACGACAAGCCTTTTTTTTATTATCACAAAATCAAAACCAATCAACTAAAAATACAAGATCTTGAAATCATTTGCTTTACATACCCACTACAAACAAATTCTTGCAGACACCATCACGCCTGTAAGTGTGTATTTAAAAATTAGAGATAAATTCCCTAACAGTTTACTGCTTGAAAGCAGCGATTACCACGGTAACGACAACAGCTTCTCGTACATTTGTTGTAATCCCATCGCTTCAATAAAAATAGAAAATGAAACGGTTTACAAGCAATTTCCTGATGGCACTTTTGAAAAAACGGCAATCGAAGCTGCTACAGATGTACCGTCAATCATTCAAGAATTTTCAGGACAATTCAAATCTGAAAAAAATAATTTTAAATTCATCAATAACGGCTTGTTTGGGTACATTTCGTATGATGCAGTGCGTTATTTTGAAAAAGTAACTATTGCTAAAAAAGAGAATAGCAATACCATTCCCGACATCTATTATGCAGTTTACCAAAATATTATTGCAATCAACCATTTTAAAAATGAAGCTTATATTTTTTGCCACAGCATAAACGGTCACAATAATATTTCAGAAATTGAACAATTGCTGCAGTCTCGCAATATTGCTTCGTACAAATTCACGAAAGAAGGAGCTGGATTTTCGAACTTAACGGATGCCGAGTTCAAGCACAATGTAGCTTTGGCAAAAAAACATTGTTTCCGCGGAGACGTATTTCAATTGGTACTTTCACGCAGATTTACACAAGGATTTAAAGGAGACGAATTCAATGTATATCGTGCCTTACGCAGCATAAATCCTTCACCTTATTTGTTTTTCTTTGACTATGGCGATTTTAAAATATTTGGGTCTTCGCCCGAAGCGCAAATCATCGTAAAAGATCGCAAGGCTGAAATTCACCCAATCGCAGGAACTTTTAAACGAACTGGCGATGACGAAAAAGATGCTGAATTAGCCAAACAATTATCTGAAGATAAAAAAGAAAACAGCGAACACGTTATGCTTGTTGATTTGGCTCGAAACGATCTCAGTCGCCACGGCCATGCAGTAAACGTGGAGCGCTATCGTGAGGTTCAGTTTTTCTCGCATGTAATTCATTTGGTCTCAAAAGTAACAGGACATTTGCATGAAAATGCTACAACCATGCAAGTAGTAGCCGATACATTTCCGGCAGGAACCTTAAGTGGTGCACCAAAACACAGAGCCATGCAACTTATTGAAGAATATGAAAAAACAAATAGGAATTTTTACGGAGGTGCCATTGGTGTTATGGATTTTGAAGGCAACTTTAATCACGCCATTATGATTCGTACTTTTTTAAGTAAAAACCATCAATTGCATTGCCAAGCAGGCGCGGGAATTGTGGCAGGATCAGATGAAGAAAACGAAATGCAAGAAGTGTACAATAAATTAAGAGCATTAAATACAGCTTTGGATTTAGCGGAGACGATTTAAAAAACTAATTTAAAGATTTAATAATTCAAGAATTTAAAGATTGTCTAAAATAGAATTTTTTACACAAGCCTTAATAGCGAACTGGCGAAGCAATCTTTAAATCTTTCAATTTTTCAATAATAAAAATGAAAAAAATACTAGTCATAGACAATTACGATAGCTTCACTTATAATTTAGTGCACTACCTAGAAGATTTAAATTGCGAAGTTACGGTGTACCGAAACGATGAATTCGAGTTGGACGAAATCGCTTCGTTTGATAAAATTTTACTCTCGCCCGGACCTGGAATTCCTGACGAAGCTGGTTTACTCAAAGCGGTTATTCAAAAATATGGCCCAACAAAAAGTATTTTTGGTGTTTGCTTAGGACAACAAGCTATAGGCGAAGTATACGGCGGCTCATTAACCAATTTAGATAAAGTCTATCACGGTGTAAGCTCTATGGTTCAAACAACTGTTACTGATGAAGGTTTGTTTGAAGGTTTGGGCAATTCATTTGAAGTAGGACGTTACCATTCTTGGGTTGTCGAAAGTAATTTACCCGAAGTACTTGAAGCTACTTCTGTCGACGAAAACGGACAAATTATGTCTTTGCGTCATAAAACTTTTGATGTTCGCGGCGTACAATTTCATCCCGAAAGCGTTTTGACGCCTAATGGTAAAAAGATTTTAGAAAATTGGGTGAAAAATTAGTAATAAGCACCAAAGACTCTCAACTTTAAGACAGATACAAAAATGAAAAACATATTAAATCGCCTAATTAATCACGAAATACTTTCTAAGCAAGAGGCAAAGGAAGTATTGATTAATATTTCGAACGGAAGTTACAACAGCAGCCAAATCGCTTCTTTCTTGACCGTTTACATGATGCGAAGCATTACGATTGATGAGCTTGCTGGATTTCGTGAAGCCTTGCTAGAGTTGTGCATTCGCGTTGACTTGTCTGCCTACAATGCTATCGATTTATGCGGAACAGGTGGCGACGGAAAAGATACTTTTAATATTTCAACATTGGCGTCATTTGTGGCGGCGGGTGCTGGTATAAAAGTAGCTAAACACGGTAACTATGGCTTATCATCTGTTTCAGGATCGAGCAATGTCATGGAAAAAATGGGAATTAAGTTCAGTAACGACCCAGAGTTTTTAGAGCGTTCTATCGATCAAGCGGGTATTTGCGTACTACATGCGCCACTTTTTCACCCTGCTATGAAAAATGTCGGGCCAATTAGAAAAGAATTAGCAGTAAAAACCTTTTTTAATATGTTGGGACCGATGGTGAATCCGTCTTTTCCTAAAAATCAATTGGTAGGTGTTTTTAATTTAGAATTAGCTAGAATGTATGCCTATCTCTATCAAAATACCGAGGTAAATTTCACAATTTTGCACTCACTTGATGGCTATGACGAAGTATCCTTAACAGGTGCTACCAAAACCATTAGCAATACCATGGAAGGCATGTTGCACCCCGAAGATTTTGGAGCAAGCCTATTGCTACAAACTGAAATTGAAGGCGGAAAAACAATTGACGAATCGGCTCAAATGTTTACTAACATCATTTCTGGCAAAGGTACAGAGGCTCAAAATAATGTAGTTTGTGCCAATGCAGCAATGGCAATCGCGACGGTTACTAAATGCAGTCCTTTAGAAGGATTTCAAATAGCAAAAGAAAGTTTATTATCCGGAAAAGGACTTTTATCTTTGACCAAATTGCAGGAATTGAGTAAATAAAATAGTTTAAAGTTTGAGGTTTATAGTTGTTAGCATTCCGAACAACTTGAAACTTTAAACAAACAAAACTTTAAACAAACAAAATAATAATGAATATCCTAGATAAAATCATAATCGACAAAAAACGAGAAGTTATTCTCAAGAAAAATATAATTCCTGTTTCGCAGTTAGAATCGTCAGTGTTTTTCAATAAAGAAACTATTTCATTGCGAACTAATTTAATAAACAGCAGTTCCGGAATTATTGCCGAACACAAACGCAGATCACCTTCAAAAGCTGCTATAAATTACGACTTCACAGTAGAAGAGGTGACAAAAGGCTATGAGAATGCTGGTGCTTGCGGAATCTCGGTTTTAACCGATGGGAAATATTTTGGTGGATCGCTTGATGATTTGCTTTTAGCGCGAGCCAGCGTAAATGTACCGCTTTTGCGAAAAGAATTTATTGTTGACGAGTACCAAATTTTAGAAGCCAAAGCACATGGCGCCGATTTAATTTTGCTAATCGCCGCAGTTTTAACAAGAGACGAAATCAAATCATTATCTGAATTTGCCAAAAGTTTAAATCTAGAAGTGTTGCTCGAGGTACACAATCTTGAAGAGTTACACAAATCGATTATGCCTTCATTAGACCTTATCGGCGTAAACAATCGTAATTTAAAAACATTCGAAGTCAGTTTAGATTTCAGTAAGGATTTAGCAGCTCATATTCCGGATGAATTTGTTAAGGTTTCCGAAAGTGGTATTTCATCGGTAGCAGCCATTCAAGAGTTAAAACCTTACGGATACAGAGGTTTTTTGATTGGAGAAAACTTCATGAAAACCGATAACGCAGGCGCAACAGCTACTGAATTCATTCAACAATTAGGTTAAATAAAAAATTACGATTAACACTTTTAAATCGCTCACAATGCAAGAACAAGAAATACCAATTACTGCAAAATCTACCGGCTATGCCATGAAAATTTGCGGCATGAAGTACTCTGAAAATATTCTCGAAGTAGCTGCGCTTTTGCCAGATTACATGGGCTTTATTTTCTGGGAACCTTCGTCACGGTATTTCTCGGGAACTATTCCAACCTTACCAAAATCAATAAAAAAAGTTGGGGTATTTGTGAATGCAACCTTGTCCGAAATACAAGAAAAAGTAAACCAAAACGATTTGCAAGCCGTACAATTACACGGACACGAATCTGTTGCATTTTGCCAAGAATTAAGACAAATTTTAGGTCAGAACATCGAAATTTTTAAAGTCTTTTCTGTTGGAAGTGAATTTGATTTTGCATCTATAAAAGAATTTGAAGACAGTTGCGATTACTTTTTGTTCGATACCAAAGGAAAATTACCTGGCGGTAATGGTACCGTATTCGACTGGAAAATGCTAGAAAATTATCCTTCACAAAAACCATTTTTTTTGAGTGGCGGAATTGGTCTTGATGAAGTAGCACAAATAAAAGAAATAACAAAAAACAACTTACCCGTATACGCCTTAGATTTGAATAGTAAATTTGAAATTGAGGCAGGATTAAAAAACAGTAATGCATTAAAGCAGTTTCAGGATCTACTGAAACAATAAACTTTTAAAAAAAATATCATGAGTTACAATGTAAACGAGAAAGGTTATTACGGAGAATTTGGTGGTGCATTTATCCCTGAAATGTTATATCCAAATGTAGAGGAACTACGCCAGAATTATTTAAAAATCACAGCTGAACCTTCTTTTCAAGAGGAATTTGATCATTTATTACGTGAGTATGTAGGTCGCCCTACTCCACTGTACTTTGCCAAAAGATTATCAGAGCAATACAACACCAAAATTTACTTAAAGCGTGAAGATTTATGCCATACTGGTGCACATAAAGTAAACAATACAATCGGTCAAATTTTGTTAGCTAAACGCCTAGGAAAAACGCGAATTATTGCTGAAACTGGTGCAGGACAGCACGGTGTAGCTACAGCAACCGTATGTGCATTGATGGGCTTAGAGTGTATTGTGTACATGGGCGAAGTCGACATCAAGCGCCAAGCTCCAAATGTGGCTCGTATGAAAATGTTAGGCGCTACCGTTCGTCCAGCAACTTCAGGATCTAAAACTTTAAAAGATGCTACTAACGAAGCCATCAGAGATTGGATTAACAATCCGCTAGACACTTATTACATCATTGGTTCAGTGGTGGGGCCGCATCCTTACCCTGATATGGTCGCGCGTTTCCAATCGGTTATTTCAAAAGAAATCAAAGCGCAATTACTTGAAAAAGAAGGCCGCGAAAACCCTGATTATGTAGTAGCTTGTGTAGGTGGCGGTAGCAATGCAGCCGGAACGTACTATCACTTTCTTGACGAGAAAGACGTGAACATTATTGCCGTTGAAGCAGCAGGATTAGGCGTTGATTCTGGCGAGAGTGCCGCAACCTCAGCACTAGGTAAAGTTGGCGTTATTCACGGTAGCAAAACGTTGTTAATGCAAACCACCGATGGCCAAATTACCGAGCCTTACAGTATTTCAGCCGGACTTGATTATCCTGGTGTAGGCCCAATGCACGCACACTTATTTGCTTCTGGACGTGCACAATTCATTTCAATTACAGATGCACAAGCCATGGATTGGGGTATCAAATTATCAAAAACTGAAGGATTAATTCCTGCCATCGAAAGCGCACATGCCTTTGCAGTTTTAGACGAAATGAAATTCAAACCTGAGGATATTGTAGTCATCAACCTTTCTGGCCGTGGCGACAAAGATTTAAATACATACATTGATTATTTCAACTTATAACATCAGTATATTTGGGGCGTTTCCCGCCGCGGCGGGTCGGGCTGTACGCTGTATCTTTTTCATGGCAAAAAAAGCCATGAAAAAGGATGCCGCTTCCTTCCCTAACGCACACTAATAACCAGAAATCAAACTACTTATGGAATATTTATTCTCCTACGGTACCCTGCAGTCTAAAGAAATTCAGATGCAAATTTTTAATAAACTTTTAATCGGAACCGAAGACCAACTTACAGGATACAAACTAAAAGGTTTGCAAATTGAAGAAGAATTTGGAATGGAAGATTATTCTGTAGCCATGCCAAGCGATAATCCCGCTGATGCAATCACCGGAATTGCCTTTGCAGTTACCAGCGATGATCTTATCAAAGCAGATCAATTTGAATCAAACGCTTACAAAAGAATTCAAATCACATTAAAATCAGGCATCACTGCTTGGATTTTTATTGAAAGTTAATAGATATCAGTAATTGCATCAAACACAAAAAATAAATCCTTTAGCTCGATAATAACTTGCTGAAAGACACAAAAAGAGTTTACAATGAATAGAATAAATCAGAAATTACAAGAATCAAAAAAAATACTTTCCATCTACTTTTCAGCTGGATACCCAAGTTTGAATGATACCGTTCAAATCATAGAAGATTTAGAAAAAAATGGAGTCGATATGATCGAAATAGGTTTGCCATTTAGTGATCCTTTGGCTGACGGACCAACCATTCAAGAAAGTTCTACGCAGGCCTTACACAATGGCATGACCACGCAAGTCTTGTTTGATCAACTAAAAGACATTCGAAAAACGGTTTCTATTCCTTTGATAATTATGGGTTATTTTAACCCAATGTTACAATATGGAATCGAAGAATTTTGCAAACAATGTGCCGCTATTGGTATTGACGGACTCATTATTCCAGACTTACCCGTTGACGTTTATGCTGATTCTTATCAATCTACATTTGAAAAGTACGGTTTAAAAAACATTTTCCTAATCACTCCTCAAACTTCTGAAGCGCGCATTCAATTTATTGATAGTGTTTCTGACGGATTCATTTATATGGTAAGCTCGGCTAGTGTTACCGGCTCACAAACTGGATTCGGAACTTCGCAAGAAGCCTACTTTGAACGCATTGCCAATATGAATTTGAAAAACCCGCAAGTAGTAGGTTTTGGTATTAATAACGCAGCTACTTTTCAGCAAGCCACACAATACGCAAAAGGAGCCATTATTGGAAGTGCATTTATCAAACATCTCACGGAACAAGGAACAGGAACCATTGCAGAATTTGTAAAAACGATTCGCTAAGCATTTCCACAAACAATTTCACAAATACAAATCAGCCTCTGCAAAGAGGCTTTTTTATTCAAGATCAATAAAAATTCGAAGGCGCAAGAAGGATTTCAACCCTATCCAATCTGTAGCAATTTCTTTTCACTACAGCTCATTTTTCGTCAAAAACCACAAGAAATTGTCAATCTTTTTTTGCAATTTAGCAACAAATATATTTTATACTTTAAAACACCAAAAATGAATTCATTTACCAAAGAATTATCCTTTAGATGGTCTGATCTTGATCCTAATTTTCATGTTCGCCATAGCGCTTATTACGATTTTGGTGCACAACATCGAATTGAAATTTTAGAAAGTCTGGGTTTAACCATGAGAGTCATGCAAGCGCAAGGTTTTGGGCCTATTTTATTTAGAGAAGAATGCGTTTTTAGGAAAGAAATCAAACTTTCAGATCGCATTGTCATGCATACTAAAACCTCAAAAGTTAATGAGGATGGCTCCCGCTGGTCTATCATTCACGAATTCAAAAACGAGCAAGATCAAGTGTGCGCAACCATAACGGTTGATGGCGCTTGGATGGATGTAAAACTCCGTAAACTTGCCTCTCCTACTCCAGAATTGGCTATGCAAGCTTTGAGTATTTTTCCAAAAAGCGATAATTTCTCAATAAAATAATTCAAATTATAACGGGCTCTTTTAAACCTATTTTAAAGGAAACAAGGTTTGCGTACCTTTAAAACTAGGAGGGTTTTTATAAAATTTTCCTAGTTTTTTATTGACCTCTTTTTTAACTTAATTTGCAAAAAAACTCACGGCATTTCTACTTAAAACCTCTCAAACCTAGTTTGTATTAAAAATATTTTTATTCAAATTTTGAAGTAAAATTAATGCATCGGCGAAAAGAGAAATTATACAATTTTAAACAAAAGTTTTATAAGCAATTGTAAGGCAAATTAGCGACCTTTGCAACAATTGAGTTCTCATCAGGACTGCAAAACTGCAACTAATAGTTGGTTTAAATTTAAATTGCTACGTTTGAAAAAATACTTACAAAAAAGTTTAAAAATCGCATTATGGATTTTGGGTGGTTTATTTACCCTTTTTCTGCTGCTTTTGATTCTCATTCAAATTCCCTCTGTTCAGCTTTATGCCAAAGACAAAGCTGTAGTTTATTTGCAAGACAAAATTAAAACGAAAGTAAAAATTGAGCATCTCTCAATTGGTTTTCCCAAAAATGTAATCTTACAGGGCGTTTACTTTGAAGACCAAAAAAAAGACACCCTTTTAGCTGGTGAAAAACTTGCGGTTGATATTAGCATGTTTCAATTATTACGCAATAAAGTTGAAATTAATAGTATCGCACTCGAGGGAATCACAGCTAATATCTCAAGGTCAAAAGACGGCGTATTTAACTTTGATTATATTACTCAAGCATTTGCATCATCTCCAAAAAAAGAAGATGAAAATAGTACACCGATGACATTTTCTGTGGAGTCTATTGCACTAGATCGAATTCATTTGCGCTACAAAGATGCTACTGCCAATAATGAATTGAATACCAAAATCAATCATTTTCAAGCGACCATCAAAAAGTTTGATCTGGAAAAGATGGCCTTCGACGTTCCAAAAATTAAAATAAATGGGTTAACAGTTCTTTACAAACAAGGGAAATCAGTGCCTAGGGATACAAAAATTGATGATAAAAATTCGAATCCAACAACACCTTTGCAATTAAAACTAGGCGTATTGGATTTTGGTAAAATCAAAGTAGCGTATGTAGACGAAAACAGCAAAATCAATACTCAATTTTACTTTAAAAAACTGCTGGCAACAATTGATAAATTTGACCTAAACAACCAATTTGCAATTCTTGAAAGCGTTGAATTAACCGGAGTTGAGGGAGCATTAGCTCTGAACAAAAACACCACACAAAGAGTAGAAAAAGTTCAAGAAGTAGCTGCTACAACGGGTTGGGAAATCAAAATAAATAAAACAGCTTTGCAGCGCATTGATTTTAAATTTAATAACAATAACGCGGCTCCTGTTGCAAAAGGCATTGATTACAACCACTTGCATTTGCGCAACTTTAATATGGATTTAGAATCTTTAAACTACAATCCAGAAAATATTTCAGGAGACCTTACCAAACTTACGATCAAAGACAAAAGCGGTTTGAACATTCAATCTTTGAAGGGAAACTTCTTTTATGGAAAAAAGAATTCATTTATCAAAAATCTCTATCTAAAAACCCCAACTACTGAACTTCGCGATGAAATCCAAGTTGGCTATCCTTCGCTTGACGCGCTATCTAAAAATCCGGGAGATTTAAGTGTCATTGCGCGTCTTAAAAAGAGTCGTTTGGGTGCTCAAGATATTTTGATTTTGGCACCTGCATTAGCCAGTAATCCACCGTTTAAAACCAATCCCAAAACTATTATCTTGATTGATGGTGCGGTAAAAGGAAAACTTAAAAATTTGGTAATTCCCTCACTTGAGGTAAGCGGAATTGGCAATACCAAATTAGCTGCAAGTGGCACAATACAAGGCTTACCAGACATGGAAAAAGCGGTTTTCGACTTGAAGATTAAAGAATTTAAATCAACAGCAAAAGATATTAATTCGTTTGTACCAAAAGGCGTAATTCCAAACAATATTCAACTTCCCGCACGATTGAGCTTAAATGGTACTTTTAAAGGAACTATTCAGTCTTTCAAAACAATGCTCAATTTAAATAGCAGTATGGGAATTGCCAAAGTAAATGCCAGTTTAGACCAAAGAAGAAAAAACGCGGAACAGTACCAAGGACAGGCTACATTTGTAAATTTTGACTTAGGGAAACTACTAAAAAACGATTCTATTGGTAAAATAAGTGCTACTGCCAATGTTAAAGGAACAGGTTTTAATCCAAAAACTGCAACGGCGGCTCTTAATGCCAATGTTGTAAAAGCGTATTTCAATAAATACAATTACAAAAACATTGCTTTAAAAGGATCAATTAAAAAAGGATTATTTCAAGCAACTGCTTCGGCAAAAGATCCTAATTTGAATTTCACCATGTTGAGCTCGGGAAGTTTTAGAGACAAATATCCAACTGGAAAAATCAAACTCAATATCGATATTGCCGATCTTGAAAAATTAAATCTACATGCAGGTCCTTTAAAACTGAGAGGCTTTGTAGAGGCTGATATCCAGTCGGCAAATTTAGATTTTCTGAACGGAACAATTGTGGCACAAAATATTGAAATTACAAATGCAAAAGAGCAATTTGTAATTGATTCTATTCAAGTTACAGCCAAATCCACTGCGCAAAGCAATGTTATAGAATTAAAAGCACCATTTATGAATGCTGCTGTAAATGGACGTTTTTCGTTATCACAATTAGGAACAGCTTTATCTCAATCAATCGCTGCGTACTACACTACAAATCCTTCTCAAAAGAAAAAAAATACAGCACTACAGCACTTTGATTTTAAAGTAGCTGTAGTAGATCATCCTATCTTATTTCAATTACTTCCAGATCTTAAAAGTCTAGAGCCAATTGCATTATCAGGTCGATACAATTCGGTTAACGATACAATTATAATGCAAGGAACCGTACCAAAAATGGTATATGCAGGTGTAACCGTTACTAATGCTGCTCTAAAAGTTGATACGCAAAATCAAGCTTTAGTATATGACTTTTTGGTAGATGATATCCAAAACAGCGCTTTAGAATTGCCTCATACAGAATTGAAAGGCAGTGTGAAAAATAATACTGTCGAATACCTATTACAATTAAAAGATAAGAAAGATAAAGAACGCTACCTTTTGACAGGAGAATTAGTTGCTAGTAATGGTAATCAAGAACTGTCTCTCGATAGTAATAGTTTCGTTTTGAATTACGAACCTTGGGAAATTGCCAACAGTAATCGCATTCGTTTTGGTAAAAAAGGATTGTTAATTACCGATTTTAACTTGAATAAAAACGGAAGCGGGATACAAATTCAATCGGAACCAAATACCGAAAATGCACCTTTGCAACTAGAATTTAATGATTTTGACATTAGTACAATTACAAGTTTTGTTGAGAAAAACGACCTGCAATTGAGCGGTAAAATAAATGGTGCAGCAAAGGTTACGATTAATACTCCAAGTCCACTTTTTACTTCTGATTTAGATGTACAAAATCTAACCTTTAAAAAAGATACCGTTGGTAACCTGAAAATTAAAATTGATAACGCTATAGCCAATCAATACAATGCCAATATTGAAATAAGTGGCCAAGAAAATCAGGCGGAATTGAAGGGAATATACAATGCCCTAAACAGTACTTTTGACTTGAATATCGATCTAAAAGCGTTACAATTAAAAAGTATTCAAGGCTTTACATTAGGTAATTTAACTGAAAGCAATGGTTTTCTATCGGGTCAATTGAATCTAAAAGGAAACACCTCACAACCTGAACTTTTAGGAGAAGTACAGTTCAACACGGTTAGTTTTACAGTGAAACCTTTGAACGCTAATTTTCAACAAATTAATGATAAAATTACTTTTGCACCTAATACGATTGTACTGAATCGCTTTACAATCAAAGATGAAAAAGAGAATGACCTTATTATTGACGGTAAAATAGACATTAGCAACCTCACTAATATGGGATTTGATTTAGCCATCGATGCTAAAAACTTTAAAGCGGTCAACTCGAAAGCCAAAGACAACGATTTGTATTACGGTGAATTATATCTTGACAACCAATTACAAATTAGCGGAACATTAGACAGCCCGCAAATTGAAGGGACAGTTAAAATTAATAAAGACACCAAATTTAATATTGTTTTACCACAGTCAGACCCATCGATTGCCGACCGCGAAGGTATTGTTGAATTTATTGATCAGGACAAACCAAAAGCTGCAACAGCAATCGCACTACAAGAATTTAGCAGCAGCACTGAGGTAAAAGGAATCAACGCATCGGTAAATATTGAGGTTGACAAAGAAGCTGAATTATCAATTATCATCGATAAAGCAAACGGTGATTTCTTGAAACTTAAAGGTGAGGCACAATTAAACGGCGGTATTGATCCGTCAGGAAAAACCAGTTTAACGGGCCGCTACGAACTTTCTGAAGGAAGTTATGAAATGAATTTTAACGCCATCAAAAGGAAATTCGATATCAAATCAGGAAGTTACATTTTATGGACCGGCGAGCCAACAACAGCAGATATTAACATTACGGCAGTGTACAAAACCGAAGCCGCTCCTATTGATTTGGTTAATGATCAATTGGGCGATGTAAGCGCAACAGTTCGCAACACCTACAAAGAGAAAATTCCGTTTGAAACCGAACTAAAAATGAATGGCGAATTGCTGCAACCGACTATCTCTTTTGATATTGTTTTGCCAGAAGGAAATAATAATGTGGCTACCGAAATTATCAATTCGACTCAAGCCAAATTAGAACAAATTAGAACACAGCAGGACGAATTGAATAAGCAAGTTTTTGCACTTTTACTTTTAAATCGTTTCATTGGTGAGAATCCTTTTGCCAGCGAAAATGGCGGTACCTCAGTTTCAGCATTAGCAAGAGAGAGTGCTAGCAAACTTTTATCGCAACAATTGAACAATTTAGCAGGCGATTTAATTCAAGGTGTCGAACTAAATTTTGACTTAAATACTTCCGAAGATTTCACCACCGGTCAACGTGAAAACAAAACCGATTTAAGTGTTGGGATTTCGAAAAAGTTGTTGAACGACCGTTTAAAAGTAACGGTTGGAAGTAGTTTTGGCCTCGAAGGATCTCAGCAAGCCAATCAAAACGCAAGCAATATTGCAGGTGACGTAGCTCTTGATTATCAAATATCAAAAGATGGAAGATACAAAGCACGCGCTTACCGAGTAAACAAATACCAAGTAGCGCTGCAAGGTGAAGTTATAGAAACGGGCGTGTCATTTGTAATTACGATGGATTACAATAAATTCAGCGAATTGTTTAAAAAGAGTCAACCGCCAAAAGAAAAATCAAAAAAAGCAACGCCAAAAAAATAACAACATGAAGAGTCATTATTTACCAATGGTACTTTGCCTATTTTTGCTATCTGCTTGCAGTGGTACACAATTTTTACCAGAAGGAGAACTTTTATACACCGGCGCCAAGGTAACCATAAAAGATACCGCCACTTCAAAAGAGGATAGAAAAGTATTAAAAAATAGCTTAGAAGATTTAGTACGCCCAAAACCAAATGCAAGTTTTTTTGGCATGCGACCAAGGTTATATCTTTACGCCTTTGCGGGAAATCCAAAAAAAGAAAAAGGTTTCAGGTATTGGTTAAAAAACAAAGCAGGACAAGCGCCCGTACTTTACAGCCAAGTAGATCCTGAGTACACCAAAAATGTACTGCAAAATTATAGTGAAAATTCAGGTTTTTTTAATGCACGAGTTTCAGCCGACTCTACCACGAAAGGCAAACTTGCTAGTGTTTTGTACACGGTTAAACCTGGGAAACCTTATACCATTAAATCTGTAAAATTCCAGACCGACTCCTCTGAAATTGGTAAGGCTGTGAATGCCACAATGCGTCGTAGCCTTTTAAAAATAAATAAACAATACAATCTGGAGGTTATAAAAGAGGAACGCAATCGTATAGATAGTCGCTTGAAAGAAAAAGGATTTTATTATTTTAATCCTGATTATCTCTTAGTGCAAGTGGATAGCACTGTAGCCAAAAATCAAGTTGATTTAATTGTAAAAATTAAAGAGACTACGCCAAAGTTAGCATTAACACCCTATAAAATCAATAAAATAATTGTTTATCCTAATTATTCTATTGGTCCAAATGGCATCAAACAGTCAGCAGATTCTATTACCAAATACAATGATTTGACCATTATTGATTCTGCAAAATTATTCAAACCACGCATTTTCGACAGAGCACTTTACTTTAAAAAAAACGATTTATACAATCGTACAAATCATAATTTGTCTTTAAATCGATTGGTGAATTTGGGTACTTTTAAATTCGTAAAAAATCAATTTACAGTTTCAGATACTACCGCTAACTATCTTGACGCGTATTATTACCTCACTCCTTTACCAAGAAAATCATTGCAATTGGAACTTCTTGGAAAAACCAACTCTGCGAACTATACTGGTACAGAACTTAACTTGAATTGGAGTAACCGAAATACTTTTCGTGGAGCCGAATTACTCACAGTATCTGCTTTTGGAGGTGTCGAAGTTCAAGTATCGGGACAAAATAACGGTTTTAATGTATATCGTGTGGGAACCGAAGCTAATTTGATTTGGCCACGATTGATATCACCATTTAAATTGAAAGAGCCCACAGGATTTGTTCCAAAAACAAAAGCAACGCTTGGTTACGAATTTCAAAACAGAACCAATTTGTATTCATTACAAACATTTAAAGGTTCATTTGGCTATTTGTGGAAAGAAAACGAACGCAAAGAGCACGTTTTGCAAATTTCAGAGATTACCTATGCGAGCCCACAGAACGTAACCGATCTTTATTTACAACAAATTGCTAGCAACCCTACTCTAGAAAAAGTTATCGAAAAGCAACTTATTTTTGGTCCTACTTACTCGTACACCTACACCAATACGATGCAAAAAAGGAAGAAAAACACTTTTTATTATAAAGGGAGTATTGACTTGGCAGGGAATATTGCAGGTTTAGCAACGGGTGCAAACATTCAAAAAGGCGATACTATCTCAATCTTTAATGTTCCGTTCAGTCAGTTTATAAAAATTGAAAATGATTTTAGACATTATTATAAATTGGGTCGCGAGTCACAATTGGCTACAAGAGTAATTGCAGGTGTAGGTTATGCTTATGGAAACTCAAGAGAAATGCCGTTTATCAAACAATTTTTTATTGGTGGCACAAACAGTTTGCGAGCTTTTAGAGCGCGCTCAATTGGTCCAGGAAGTTTTGATGGTTCAACAACAAACAGTAATGCCTTTTTACCTGACCAATCCGGTGATATCAAACTTGAGTTTAACACGGAGTATCGAGCACAAATTTATGGTCCCGTAAAAGGAGCTCTTTTTGTAGATGCTGGAAATATCTGGTTGCTAAACGATAATAGCGATAAACCAGGTGCTAAGTTTACAAAGAATTTCATGAGTGAACTTGCAGTAGGTGCCGGAGCAGGACTAAGATTTGATTTTTCATTTCTGGTTTTGCGTACTGATTTTGCTTTTCCATTGCGAAAGCCCAATTTACCCTCGGGAAATCGTTGGGTTTTAGATCAAATCAATTTCGGAAATGGAACTTGGCGCAAAGAAAACCTCATCTTCAATCTAGCCATTGGATATCCTTTTTAAATAAGCATAAAAAAAGAGCATCATTTTGTAATGATGCTCTTTTTTATTTGAATTGGAGTTGGCTTAGTTTACCAAGAACAATGCATTGCTGAAAAGTAAGTTTCCGTTTTCCCAAAAACCTCTAAACAAAGGATTATCAACCATATAAATTACGGTTCCGTTTCCTTTATAATCAACAGCAAAACTTACAGTGTTGTCTAATTTTTTGCGAATGTTACTTCCAACAAAGCCATAGCTTTTAAAATCTTTAGGGACGTAAGCCACATTTGTTGCTCCTTTTAACAACGAATAATGTCTGTCATCGGTACGCAAACTAAAATATTTATCGCCCAAACCAAAAGCCAAAGGATGTGTTTTGTTTAATACATTTTCAATAATTGCACCCGGAATTGCTTTTGAAATTGACCTGCGTTCTGCATCTTGAAAATCTAAAAAGCGCTCTTTCAATTCTGCTTCCTCATCGGCTTTCGCTGCATTTTCTTTTTCTTCTTCAGTCGCAAAGCGCGTAAGAGCAAAATTTTCTTTGCCATCAAATAATGACAATGCGTTGTTCATAGCAATGACTTTTCCACCATTAGAAACCCACTCAGCTAATTTTTTTTGTTGCTCTTCCGACAAGGAATAATAACCATCGGCCAAGATTAAAGTGGTGTAGCTGTTCCAATTCACTCTATTGAAATTAGCAGTCTCAACCACACTCACAGGATAACCAATTGTTTCTTGCATATAATACCACGCGGCACCAAACTCGGTGCTTGACACTCCTTTTCCTGATAACAAAGCTACTTTTGGCGCTCGTAACAAAACGAAATTTTCTCCACCAATATCTTTCGCATTAGATGAGTAGCCCGTTTGTATAAAATTGTAATCGTTCTTAACCTTGATAATATTAGCAACTGTATTTTCAAAATCAGCCATTTTGATATTATCTGTTTTGGTTACAATCAATCCACCTGGCTCCACTACAACATCACCAAAAACGGCTTTTTTCATAGCTGAACGTACTTTGATATTTTTTTGATGTAATGCAGACAAAACTTGCGCTGAAACTCTGTTATTCCACGGAATATAAAAAGCATAAACCTGTTTTGGAACTACTTTTTCAGCGGTTTCAATACTCTTTTTTGTGGAAACAAGAAGTTTGTTTTTTACAGCATAACCCTGAACTCCATAAGCTAACGGAAGTGCCCACGAAGTAATATCATAGGATAAACTATCGTTTAATTTTTGATTTGGTTCAAATAAAACTTGTGCAAAAACTGCTTTTTGCTGATCCACTTTTACAATCATATCATTTGGCTCTACAGAAAAAGCCTTGTCGGATTTGGTATAATAATCAAAACCTGTTGCTTTTTGAGAACCTGCTGCATAACTGTACTCAATATTGTTTTTAGCCAATAAATCGGCTAGTTGTACTAATTTCGGGTTTTGCTTCAAGACATAGGTTTTGTAACTCCCTTTTACCGTTTTACGAGAATTATTCATAAATCCTCTAAAGCCTTTCAATAAAACATCTGCTTGTCCTGCTGCTGATTCTACCACGGTCAACACTGCAGTGGCATGATGAGTTACACGGTCTTTAATAGTTAAGATATTTCCATTACTCATCATTACTGCACGACCAGCGCCTATTCCACCCTGCTCCATCGTCATTCCCACTGCTCCATTGTAGGTTGGATAAGTATCACCATAGCTTGGATAAAATAAATCAAAGCGCTCACTCGTATTGTACATCCAGTTTTGAGCATCGAATTTCTTTGAGATATTTTGACCTAAAGTAGCGTGAAAATCTTTTTGATAGGGCTCAATGTATTCGTGTAAAGGTTCTGCTGATGGCGGGAAAAAATAAGGAGAATCGTAGCCCATTTCGTGCACATCAGTATGTACTTGCGGCATCCATTGGTTGTAAAGCGCAATGCGTTGTTGCGACTCAATTTGTGTTTGCCAAGCCCAATCGCGGTTCAAGTCGAACATATAATGGTTGTAGCGCCCACCTGGCCAAGCTTCCATGTGTTCTCTATCTGATAATTCTGGGTGCGTTTGCTTTCCAGATATTTCGCGTAACCAATTTCCGTATCTTGAATATCCATCTGGATTGATGCAAGGATCAAGAATAACGATGGTTTTTTCTAACCATTTTTTGGAGGCTGCATTACTTGGATTGAGCAATTCATAAGCCACTGTCATGGCACTTTCAGTTCCCGCAAACTCGTTTCCGTGTACGTTAAAACTCAACCAAACAATCAATTTATCGCCAATAGTTGCAGTACGATTGGTTGACATACCGATGGCCGCAAGATTATTATTTCTGATAGCATCTAATTGCGATAAATTTTCTTCTGAGGAGATAAAATATACACTCAAATCGCGTTGCTCAGCTGTTACACCATACTTTTGATGTTTAATCAGAGGAGATTTTTCGGTTAAATGTTTGAAATAATTTTCTACTTGATGGTAGTATGAAATTTGTTTACCATAAAGAGGTAAAAATTCCGAAGGACTTTGAACTTGCGCCTGCATATTCCAGACAAAAGCAAACAGTAGTCCGAAAGAAAAAATAGTTTTTTTCATATTGTTTCAATTAGTTATGGCTCAAAAATAGCCATTTAGTGTATTATCCACAAACTATTTTGAACCGAAAAAGTAGTTTTGAATGACTCATTATACATCCGTCAAAATCAACTACTTTTTATGAAATACTGATAATACAGAGGCAATCACTACTAAAAAAACAATAAAAAATACTTAATAATAAATTAATTTCTTTTTCTTTTTTCTTTTTTTCATACAAAATCTCACTCTATCACCCAAACTAAAATACAATAACATAATCTCAACTCACTACAACCTCC
>CAZMHK010000017.1:0-35465 GCA_964566045.1 uncultured Flavobacterium sp. | reverse complement strand
TTAAACCAGTATCGGCTTTTGAGGCCGATATGAAAAAAAGTCAACTAAAAAGAGTTTTAGGTAAGTGGAGCCTTACCGCTATTGGTATTGGAGCCATTATAGGAGGAGGAATTTTTGTATTAACAGGAACTGGAGCTTATAATCACGCGGGTCCAGCTCTTGCTCTATCCTTCGTAATCGCAGGTATCGCCTGTGTATTTGCAGCATTATGCTACTCTGAATTCGCCTCAATTTTACCTGTAGAAGGATCTGCATACGCTTACGCTTACGGAACCATCGGAGAAATATTTGCCTGGATTATTGGCTGGGGGTTGATCTTAGAGTACGCAATGGGCTCGATGACGGTCGCCGTATCGTGGTCAGGATATTTCAATAAGATGCTCAAGATGTTTGGAATTACCTTACCCGAATACTTAACTGCAGACCCAGGCAGTTACACTGGAGAAGGGTTTAGTATGAACCTGCCAGCTTTCTTAATTGTATTACTAGTTATATCGTTATTGATTAAAGGAACAGAAAAAGCAGCCAGCGCGAACAACTTTATTGTAATTTTAAAAGTATCTGCTGTAATTTTCGTAATCATTGCTGGAGCATTTTTCATTGATGTAGACAATTGGTCTCCTTTTATCCCAGAAGCACAAACTATTATTGTTGATGACAAACCACATGAAGCTTATGGCGTGGCTGGAATTATTTCTGGAGCAGCTGCTATCTTCTTTGCTTATGTAGGTTTTGATGCAGTGTCAACACAGGCTGGAGAAGCAATTAACCCAAAGAAAGACGTTCCTTTCGCTATTATTGCCTCTTTATTAGTTTGTACTTTGTTGTACATTTTAGTTTCATTAGTGTTAACTGGGATGATAAGTTACCAAGATTTTAACCCACTAGGAAAATATCCTGAAGCAATCAAAGCTCCAGTAGCTTATGCTTTTGATATTGCTGGTCAAGCATGGGCTGGGTACATCATTACAATTGCTGCTACAGTTGGTTTAATTTCTGTATTGATGGTAATGATCATGGGGCAATCACGTATCTTTTTAGGAATGTCAAAAGACGGCTTAATACCTTCTGTATTCTCTAAAATCAATCCAATATCTGGAACTCCAAAAACTAATTTGATGATTTTAGGTGCATTCATTGCTACTGTTGCTGCATTCACACCAATTAGTAAGCTGGCTGAAATGACTAGCTTTGGTACCTTATTTGCCTTTACTATGGTATGTATTGCTGTATGGATTTTAAGAGTAAAACAACCTACTTTAGAGCGTAGTTTTAAAGTTCCTGCATTACCAGTAATTGCAGTGTGCGGAATTGCTATCAACACTTACTTGATGGTCAACTTGAGTAAAGATGCTCAGTTATTCTCATTAGGATGGTTAGCTATCGGGATGGTGATTTACTTCCTTTACGGAAAAAGAAATTCTAAACTGAACAACCCAGAAGAATAAATATAACGAAAAGGCTCCTAAATTTAGGAGCCTTTTTTTATGCTATAAATCAAAAACCGAAGTACGCTTGGCGCGGATAAGATCTTTTAACTTTATCCAAAAAGCCAACGTTAAATACACTGCAAACCACAAGCCAGCAGTGACAAACGATAAGTAAATAAAAAAAAGTCGCACACTACTGGCACGCATTCCCAGCGTATCAGCCAATCTGGAAGAAACATGAAATCCGTGCTTTTCGAAGAAAAACTTAAGTTTTAAAATAACTGACATCGTTTTTATTATTTTAAACAAAAGTACAAAAAATGAATTGATTAACCGATATAGCATCAAACTCAGGATTTCAGCAAAGTAACCCCAATTGCACAAGTTAAACATTTGCTTTTGTTACAATATTCATTTTTAAGCTGTAGCAAAGCCTGTGAATCAAAAGCATTTCGGGCAGTTATTCCAAAACTGCTGAACTTAGTAATTATTGCATTTTTTTCAGCAGCAATACGTTCAATCAAACTCAATAGTTCATCAGAATTATCTATTCCTTGACTTTTTGCGTAAGCAAATTGCAGTGGAATAATAGTATTTATAAGCAACAAATCGACAAAAGAGGTAGCTATCTTTTTTGTTTTCTTGATGCTGTTTTTGTCAAATTGATAATGCAAATCCCAATAGGAAGAGGCAGAAATAGCAAATATTTGATACCATTTTTCGATGGGTTGCACACGAACTAATTGCTCGAATAAATTAGCATTTTGATGGTATAATTGTGCTAATTGAGACAAGCGAACAGTCGGGAAATTATCCGGACGGTGTTTAAAGAACTGCACTGCCTCTGCCACCCTAGTCTCAATGTTGTACTTATGAATTAAGTAAAGGTATCGAAACTTAAGATCTCTAAAGTAAGTATCTTCATGTTCTTGGTCAAGTAAACCCAACAATCCAAAGAACAATGCCTCGAGATTGGCAAGCTCTGAACGTTCTTTGCGAATAATCGAAAAAGGAATTGACTGTGCCATTTTTAAAAAAGCAACTCCATTGGTATTTAGACCGAAATTCTTGGCTAAAAGCCAAAATAAAGTAGCTTCCCAATCGTTTTGTGATTCTTTTAAAAAGGCAAAAATAGGAGTCGCTTTTCGATCTAAACGCTCAAAAAATAAACGTTCTTTCCAATTATCAATGATAAAATTAGGGATGCTTGAAAGTTGCTTTTCACAAAAAATCCAAGACTTAGGTTGCAACAAGGAAGTATAATTTTGCAGTGTTTGTGGCTCTACGTAATTTTTAAGTTCCAAAACAGGGATAGTACTGTTATTTTTTCTAAAAATTTCGGTGTCATGTTCCCAAACAACATGAAGGATTACATTTTCATAAGCAGGATCTTGCTCGTGATGGTGCAAATACCAATCAGATGATTTTACATGGATTTCAACATTTCCAGCCCATTTTTGTCCACCAATAGTTATTTGAGCATTAAAAAAGTCTGGACCTGCTAATTCTAAATACTGACCAGCGGCAATCACAGTTACAGCCTCACCAGTTGTAGTTGTCATTTCGAGACTGCTGAATTTTTTAAATTTCCAGATATAATGTAAAAAATCTTCCTTCATAGATCTAAATTTAAACAGACCTAATGTACGAAAAAAGATTGTAATTTAATAAGAAAATAAAGATTTAAAAAACAGTTAAGACCACGCAATCAGATAACTACTCACCTAAAAGATGAGACAAATACAGCTTTGCACAAGCACGCGCATCTGACAATGCTTCGTGGTGTTGTAACTGAATATCCATGACACGGCAGCAATCTTTAAGTGTTGTAGGCTTTATCCCTTTAGCTCTATACAATTTTACCGTACACTCCCATTTTTCAGCTAATTGTAAATCTTGATAATTAATTGCATGTAACGCCATCGACTTTTGAAGCACAGACCGATCAAAACTCTCATTATGCGCTACTACAATTTGTCCCTGTAAACGTTTTTTAATTTCAGGAAAAATATCCAGAAAAGGCGGTGCATAACGTGTATCAGCTGGAGTGATTCCATGTACCGCGATAGTGTACGGGCTGTAACTATTATTGGGTGGCTGAATCAAACTAACGTATTCATCGACAATTATTCCGTCTTGAACGGTCACAATACCTACTGAACAAGGATGAAAAGAAATAGCAGTTTCAAAGTCAATAGCTGTAAATGTCATTGAATGCGAATTATAAAATTTAAACTAAACGTGAACTAGGAAGTGAAATTGGATTTAGGACATAAAAAAACCACAGTACAGCAAATCAATACGTATCTAGTTAGATTTTGCTGTACTGCGGTTTGAGTTTTTCAATTATTTTATTGAACCAATAATGTCGTACTTCGTGATAATATGGTGCTTACCATTAGAAAGTTCTACTAAAACAGCGGCATTTTCTTTGGTAAACAGACGAGAAACTTCGTCAATTGGAGTATTCTCGCTTACAACTGGAAATGGTTTGCCCATCACTTCTTTGATTGGCAAATCGGCGACATCTTTATTGGCAACATAACTTTGAAACAAATCACTTTCGTCAACTGAACCAACAAAACCATTGATATCAATTACTGGGATTTGTGATATTTTGTATTTACGCATACGCTCAATAGCATGCGACACCAACTCCTCGGTACGAACAACTACAAGCGGTTTATCAATATGATCTTTAATAACATCAGCTGCTTTTGTAATCTCATCTTCTAGGAAACCTCTTTCACGCATCCAATCATCATTGAACATCTTACCCACATAACGACTTCCTGAATCATGAAAAAGTACCACAACAACATCCTCAGGTGTAAAATGTTCTTTTAATTGTAACAACCCTTTGATGGCTGCTCCTGCAGAATTTCCAACAAAAATACCTTCTTCTAAAGCAATTTTTCTGGTATAAACTGCAGCATCTTTATCAGTCACTTTGGTAAAACCATCAATTAGAGAAAAGTCAACATTTTTAGGTAAAATATCTTCTCCAATTCCTTCCGTGATGTATGAATAAATTTCATTTTCATCAAAAATTCCAGTTTCATGGTATTTCTTAAATACAGAACCGTAAGTATCAATTCCCCAAATTTTAATGTTTGGATTTTGCTCTTTTAAATATTTTGCAGTTCCAGAAATGGTACCGCCTGTGCCTACTCCAACAACAAAATGAGTTATTTTCCCATCGGTTTGTTTCCAAATTTCTGGTCCCGTTTGCTCATAATGTGCGATTGCATTCGAAGGATTATCGTATTGATTTACGTACCAAGAATTTGGAGTCTCTTCAGCCAAACGTTTAGAAACAGAATAGTAAGAACGCGGATCAGTAGGTTCTACATCAGTTGGGCACACTACAACTTTAGCACCAACAGCACGAAGAATATCCATTTTTTCTTTGGATTGTTTATCTGAAATTACGCAGATTAACTTGTATCCCTTGATGATAGCAACCAAAGCCAATCCCATACCGGTGTTACCAGAAGTACCTTCAATAATAGTTCCGCCAGGTTGTAAGCGACCATCAGCCTCTGCATCTTCAATCATTTTCATTGCCATTCGGTCCTTCACTGAATTTCCTGGATTAAAAGTTTCAACTTTTGCCAGTACCAAAGCATCAACTTCGGCGGTCACTCTATTAAGTTTTACTAATGGAGTATTACCAATGGTGCCTAATATATTTTCTGCGTAATGCATAAAAAAGTGTATTTAAATTTAAGATTTGTTACAAAAACGAATGCAAAGATAGTGTTTTGTTAGAAATTATTCTTGTTCAAGATAGATTGCGTTCGTGATAGGAGCGGCATCCTTTGCTTGCTTTTTTAAGCGAGGAAAGATAAAGCGGATAGCGCGAAAAAACGCCCTGAAATTAATTGAAAAAATTCCAGATAAGACCAAAACGAATGGTGAAATCACGTGATGGATTGTTGGGAGATGCGTAGAAATTATTACCCGTGAAAGGCGAGTTAAAATGTTCTGCTTTGAAATAAATCCTTGTGCGCTGAATTTTAGCATTGATGAAAAAATCTAAGTTAGGATGATTCCCAATTTCTTTTTCATTCTGTACAAAAAACTCACCAATCACGGGGTTGTACTCATTAGCTAAATACTTCGAAAAATAATTTAGCGAGATACCCATTTGCAAGAAAAGTGCATTTTTGAACAAATAATCGGAGTAATAAATGGTGTTGCGCGTCACTAGTTCTGGCACATTCAAAATCGCATCGTTTTGTTCTGTTTTTTGATATAAAACGGTGTTATCAATAGCAAATTTGCCAAATTGAAATTCACGGCTTAACTTTAGAGAAAGATAATTGATGGTTCCGTTGTACTGCAAAGGCGCGATAATTTGGGTGCGAGCCAATTTTTGTTCTGTAGTGGCCACATCTGCAAAATACAAGTGATCATTTATAACCGATAAATTAAGCTCCGCATTTAAAAAAGGAGTTGTAGCCGACCCTTTGATAAGATTGATTTTTTCGTTTTTAAAATTATTAGACCAATTGTATTGTATGTAACTACTTTGGTACAAGTTGTAGTTATCATTGGGTAATTTATTTAAGTTTTGGTATTGAAAAGTGAATTGATAATCTTCGTTCAAATTATAGGCAACTTGCGCGTCTAAGTTAGACAAAGACTGATTGGTAATGCTACGCGAGTATAAAAATTTACCTTGAACATTGTTTTTATTATAAGTATACTGCCCTCCAGCGGTGTTTATGTTTTGACTGAACGTATTAGTAATTACTCCTTGATTGTCAAAAAATAATATTCGATTGTAATAATAATTAGAACGAAAATCATCTACAAAAAATTCAAAAACTCCTAAAGTAGTATTTTCATAAACCAAGCCTGCTTTATTATACATGCGATTGTAACGTGTTTGATCGTTTATGCCACTCTCTGCAAATGAAGCTCCAAAACGATTAACCTCAGTATTACCGACTATTGAGGGAACCGTTTGTTGATTGTATTCAAAAAATTTATTTTCGTAATTAATTTGATGGATGATTAACAAATTATTAGCTCCTCTTTTGGGATTAATACGAAAACTTTGATTCAGAAAAATACGACGTCCTTTTAAAAAAGACTTCGCATCGTTAAAAAAAACTTCAAAACGTTGACGATTATTAAAGCTAACATCACCACTTTCAAAATCAGCAATAGTAGTGATTCCTCCATTCTCTTCATTCAAAATATCTTGATAGGTATAGTGGGCTTTTGCAAAGTACCTTTTGTTTTTGGAGTTAAAATTAACGGTAAATCTGAAATTACCCGTACTAGATAATTGGTTCAAATATTCCCCTTCGGAACGGAGACCTCTGTAGGCGATGCTGAAATTCAAATTTTCAGAAGTGTTCAAACTCAAAAACGAGTCAACAGATTGACCCCGACCTACTGTGCTTTTAAAATAAAGTTCGGTTATAGGAGTGGCTACTGAATTGTAACGAATTTGGTTGGCCTCAAGAAAATTAAAATGCTTGGCTTTGAATCCCATTTCTGGAAATGGAGCATAGCCATTTAGACCAAATTGTAAAGTATTGTAGGTTTGCCCGTCATTAGAAAATGGCAAGAGTCCGAAAATATCTTTTCGTAAATAATTATGACTGTACTCTTTTTGAATATTAAGAGATGTATCTATGTAGGTAGTGTCGTTATCAAGAGTGATGAAACGGTATTGATCGATATTTACAGTTTTTTGAGCATTTTTTTGCACGATTGAATCCTTAACTCGTGAGAGCGGCCTTTTACCAACTACAGAACCAACTTGTCCTTGAGCGGAAATTGCCAGGCAGAAAAAAAACACACTAATAACAACTATCTTCATATCACTTCAAATTTGAGCAAAAGTACAGATAATTGTCGAAATTATGAGCCAAAAAAAAAGGCCATCTTTCGATGGCCTCAATTTAAATGGACAATATTATGGCTTTTTAATAATATTTGCACCAGTATAATAAACGTTACCATTTGCACGTCTTAAAGTATAATTCACACTAATGGTTTTTGTAGTTTCATTGTAGGTTCCTGATGCTTCATAGGTAGTAGCTGCACCACCATCACAAGTGTTACAAAACGTTTGTCTAGCTGCCACCACAGTTCCTGTAGGAGCATTTAAAGCAGACGGTGTAAATACAAAGGTAATTGGTAAAAAATCAGGAGTACCAAATCCAGGCAAGTCACCTCTAATTACAAGAACATCGCAAGTACCTGTTGCATTACCTGATCCAACTCCATTTGTTGTAGCATAACCAACATCTTCCAATGAAATATTTCCTAACCATATACTAGATTTCGTAGGACAATCATCATTGATAATTGAAACAGTTTTTGAAACAGTTCCCAATTGACCAGAAAGACCTAAACCAAAATTTGTATTAGATGTACCTGCCAATTTAACAGTAAAATCTTTAGCTGGATTTAGAATTGTATTATCAATAAGTGAAACAACGATGTTGGCTGACAGTTTTCCAGCAGGAATAGTCACCGATGTACCCGTCACATTGTAATCAACACCTTTTCGTGCCGTTCCATCTGTTAAGGTAAAATTAACCACAAGATCAGTTGTTTGAGGTAATGTCAAACTAACCGGGATATTGAACGTACCCACATTTTCAAGAGCAGATAATGTAGTAGAATTTGCGTCACTGAAAGTAACAAAATCTTCTTTGTAAAAAACTTTATCCTCTTCACAGCCATACAATCCTGTAAGTAGTACACTTAACAATGATAGTTTATATATGTATTTTTTCATGACTTAAATTTTTAAATAATTAATAACCAGGGTTTTGTTGGTCTTTAATACCTGCGTTAGCTCCAAGTTCTGGTGCAGGAATCGGCATTGTAAAACGATGGTCTGTGTTCGGGATGCTACAAGCATTAAATAGGTTGCAATCTTCAGGAGCTCTATCAATTGTAACACCAGCTCTTACACCAAGACGTTTTAAATCTAAATAACGGTGTCCTTCAAAACACAATTCAATTCTTCTTTGCTTCAAGATTTCAGCTAAAGCAGCTTGTTTAGTTATAGCAACAGGTATTACAGGAGCAGTACCAGCTACAAAACGAGCATTAACAACAGCTTGCAATTGGGCAGCAGCGCCAGCAAAATTGTTTGCCTCAGCTAACGCTTCTGCTTTTAGGAAATACATTTCTGCAGTTCTGAAGATTTTAACGTCATTTAATTGAACAATACCACCAGACCCAGGATATTTACCAATAACGATACGTCCGCCTGCAGGATCAGAAGTCGGTGCAAGAAATGCACGACGACGAATATCATTTGGATTGTTCAGCAAGTTGTATAAACTTGTACTCATTTCATAGAAAGGTGAACCATTTACAGTACTGTTTACAGAAGCCCAAATAGCATTGATTAATCTATTTCCAGGAACACGCTCCAATTTAAAAATAACCTCATTTTGAGTAGCTGATGGAATAGCAACATCAGTCCAAATATTTAAGAACAAAGAAGTATTTTGATCAGCTACAGTTGCAGACCTTGGCGTTAAAGGGTATTTAGCAATAAGCTCATCCGCTAAAGGAGTAACCTCTGAATATCTACCACGATACGCTGCCATTCTAGCTCTAAAAGCCTTCACAAAATCAGTAGAAACAAAAGTACGAGTCGTGTTTGCATTTGAAGTTGCATTTAATTTTGAAGCAAAAGCTAAATCGTCATTAATCAAAGCAAAAACTTCACCATTGGTATTTCTTGGCAATTGATCAGCAATTTTAGGAACGAAATCCATTTTAATTACCCCTAAAGCACTATCATCAGTAAGGTTAGTTGAAAAATGGCTCAGCAATACAAAATGTCCCCAAGCGCGCAAAATATGCGCCTGAGCCAAAATATCATCATAAGTTGCCTTTTCAGCAGCAGTTGGCGTAATTAATTTAGCGGCAGTAATGACCCTATTAGCCCTATTAATCATGGCGTAATTTGAAGACCAGATAGCAGCAGCATCTCCAGATCCTGCATTCAAGTTGAATACGTACTCCCCGCCATTTAATCCCTGACCACCATTAGCAAAACCAATGGCAACTTCATCTGTAAAAACAGTACTAAACGCAATTGGATTTTCTCCAGCAACGGCAGCATATACACCGTTAAGACCAAATTGTAAATCGTTTACGGTTTGAAAGGTAACATCAATTCCTAACTCGCCAGGTTGAACGATATCTGTCGCATCTTCACAAGCAACAAAGCATGTAATTACAAGTGCGGATAAAATATATTTAATTCTTTTCATAACTCTTTTAAATTAAAATTCTAATTGTAAACCTACAGACACAATTTTAGGAGTAGGATATTGATACTGATCAGCAGTACGTGGACTCTCAGCATCCCAACCTCTCCATTTAGAGAAGGTCACTAAATTCTCTCCCTGTACAAAAGCTTTTACAGATTTGAAAGGTGTTTTCTCCAACATTTTTTTAGGAACATCGTAACCGAATGAAGCAAATCTTAGTCTAACGTATGAAGCATCAGTTAAATAACGATCCGAATTTGTTTGTAGCGCAAGATTAGTTGCTCTTAAAGCTGGAATATTCGTGATTCTGTTTTCAGGAGTCCAAGCGTTAAGCAAATCTGCTGATACGTTGAAAACACCAATGTTATTTGTTGGACTTTGCAATCCTGATAAGTCAAAATCAATTCTGTACACTTCTGCAGCATAAGAGAAATTGGTGTTCATGTAAAACCCTTTGTAAGAAGCATCAAATCCAAAACCACCTTGGTACAATGGAATTGCTGATTTACCGGTATGTACACGATCTGTCGTTACATTTGGATTTTCAGTAACCTCACCCGCAGCATTAAGGAAAAGTAAATTTCCGTTGGCAGGATTAACACCTTGGTATCTTACCAATTTAAACTCATTTAAAATTTTACCTTCTGTAACTGTTGTGATTCCACCTGGATCAATTGAACCAGTTGTACCTGCAATATCCAGGATTGTATTTTTGTTGTAAGCACCATTAAAGTTCAAAGTTAAATTGAATCCTCCAGGTACTTTACTTTTTACTAAACCATAATTTAATGTTGCTTCAACTCCTTCATTTTTCAAAGAACCGAAGTTAGCATTGATTGCCCCTGTAGCGTTAACAGCAGAAATTGGTACCGGTAAGAATAAATCTGTTGTAGTTTTTCTGTACACGTCGAACGAACCTGTCAACCTACTATTGAATACTTCAAAATCAAGTCCAACATTTGCTTGAGCAGTAGTTTCCCATTGCAAATCAGGAACTGCCAGCTGTCTTAAAACAAAGGATTGAGTACCGTTATAGCCGACACCACCTATGTATAATTCTCTCGTATTGTTCAGAGCTCCGTAAGTGTTATTAACAATATCTTGGTTTCCTGAAGTACCATAAGACCCTCTCAATTTCAAGCCGTTGAAAACTGAACCTTGCATAAATGCCTCCTTGTCAATATTCCAACGCCCACTTAAAGAGTAAAAAGTACCCCATTGAAATTCAGGAGCAAAACGAGAAGTTGCATCTCTACGGATACTAGCACTGAAACCATATTTACTATCATAGTCATAATCTGCATTAGCAAAATAAGAGAACAATCCTGTTTCATTTCTAAAAGCTCCAACTGTTGGAACGTTTCTATCATTAGCTGGTCCGTCTATAATATAACCTGTACCTGCGCCAGGAAAAGTTTCCTTAGCATTTAATCCTCTTTGAACAAAGTTCAACCCGTCAAAATGAGCTTTGATGTATTCTAAGTAAAGCCCGCCATTGATCGTGTGTTTTTCCTTGAATGTTTTGTTGTATGTTAAACGAGTTGCACTTGAAATTGCAATATCTCTTTGAAAAAACTGAGACTCAGTTGCTGGATCCGTTGCTGCAGCAGCAAATAATAAAGTATTAAAAGCCGTTGGACTTTGCCATGTGTAGCCATTTTGTTGTGTGTAATCAAATGAAAGAGAAGTACCTAATGTTAAGTCATTAGTCAATTTCACACCTCCATCTAAATTCACTAACCCTTTGAACTCGTCAATACGATTTTCAAAAGTGTTTAATTTATCAATCAAGAACAAAGGAGTTAACAACAATGTACCACCTTGCGCATTGTAGTCAGCCAATAATTTTTGAGAAGTGCTGTATTCATTTGGATTAATATATGGAGCACTATTATTAGCACCTAACACATAATTTTGGTTTACACCACCCGTACCAATTGCATTTGGCTCGTTTCTTCTAGAAAAGTTCAATGAAGTTGTAGTAGCATAAAACAACTTTTCGTTATTAGATTTACCATTAATATTACTTCTAAAACTAAAACGCTTAAGATCAGAACCTTTCAAGATACCTTGTTGATCGAAATAACCAATTGAAGTAAATGACGTTGTGTTTTTTCCACCACTAGCTAAACTTAAAACGTGGTTTTGAGTAACACCAGATCTAAAGAAGTAATCATTCCAATCTGTGCTTGTAGTTGCAGCAATTTGAGCGTCAGTCATTGGACCTCCGTTTGGACCATTTGTAAATCCTCTACCTCTACCAAAAGAACGCTCTAGCGTTAATAATTGCTGTGCATTCATCAAGTTATACTTTGTATTTTGTAAAGTAGAAAAACCTGTTGTAGAAGAATACTTAATACTCAGTGGCGAATCAAATTCACCTTTTTTCGTTTTTACAATGATAACACCGTTTGCACCTCTATTTCCGTAGATAGAAGTTGCTCCAGCATCTTTCAAAACAGAAACAGACTCAATGTCATCAGGGTTAATACTTCTGAAGTTATCTGAGTTTAATGGAATACCATCAATTACAAATAATGGCTCTACCTTACCATTAACAGAACCTGTACCTCTAATGATGATTTGGCTATTTCCTCCAGGTTGTCCTGTTCCAGAGGTAACATTTAAACCAGCAACTTGAGCTTGTAATGTCTGAATGAATGAAGCATTAGGCCTTCCTTCAATTGTTTTAGCACTAACTGTAACCGAAGCAACGTTAGATTTCGCTTTTGTTTTGGTCACGTTGTACCCCTCCACAATAACGCTTTCAAGCATCATTGTATCATCCTCTAGCACAACGTTAATTTTGTTTTGTGCTCCTACAGTAACAACAACTGTTTTCGATCCTACGATCGAAAAAACCAGTCTATCACCTACAGAAGCTTTAATAGCAAACGTTCCGCTAAAGTCAGTTTGCACGCCACGAGTAGTCCCTTGCACTACCACGTTTACCCCCGGTAATGTCATTTTATCGGATTTCGAAGTAACGGTACCCGAAACAGTTTTCTCTTGTGCAAAAGAAAACTGGATAAAGAACGCTAAGCATAGCGTAAGAATCCAAGTAAACTTTGATTTCATAAATAATTTTTTTGAGTTAGTTAAAAAACAAAACTATTAATTAAATATTAATTAACAAACTATTATTAAATTTTATTAGAATACATCTTGTTTTTAACATTTGTTTTATTGAAAAAGGCTTTTATTACAAAAAGTAACAAAAGCCTTTAAATTAAGTAATGCACTACAAAAAAGTACATTTTAACAATCTAATTCTATTATTCTTTGCTAAATTTCCAAGCAAAATCAGTATTACCTTGCATAACCTTAATAATGTATATTCCTTTGGAAAGATTTTCAATATTTACAGAATTCACTGTATTTACATCGTTTTTTCTTATTTTCTTATCCAATATCTTAGCTCCAGTCATGCTATAAATCTCAACAAAAACATCTTCTTCACCTTGCGCTATACCTGAAACATTAATAACATTGGCTGCTGGATTTGGCCAAATTTTAAAATTATCATTTGAAAAAGAAGTACTCGACAACGTTGTCTCTGCCAAGCCTGAAATTAAAAGCGAAAAATCTTGGCTTCCACCTACCAAATTACCTTTATGAGACACCGTTATTGTATAAAAATCATTCGCGGGAGCGCTTACCTCCACCTTTTCAATATTATCTACAATATTATCTCCTTTAATAGCTGGGTCGGTTTTAAGATCACTCAATTTCCATGGAAAAAAAACTTCGGCGTTTCTTGTCACTCTGATGTCAAGATCATTTACTAGCACCGGAGTACGTAAATCTACAGTTCCGGTATTAGTTGTTCCCGCACGATCTGTCCAAGAAATGGTTGCAATTAAGGGCTGATTACCATTTGCTTTAACTACTTTGGTAACCGTTGCGCCTTGCATTAATGGTGTTGTCCTGTTATCAAATTCCTGAATAATAGCTTCGCTATTAAGGTTAAATGCTTTTGAAATTAAAATGGCCGCATTTTCAGCATTCATTAAGCCCCAACCAAACTTTGGATCTGGACCCGGGGCATCACCTGCCTCATCAGCAGCGTGCGCCATCAAACCACGTAATGTAGCCGAACGCATAAAACCTTTAGTTAGATTTCGATAATGTTCTTGCAAAAGCAAGAGTGTTCCTGTAATTCCAGGCGTAGCCATTGAAGTTCCCGAAATCGTACCATAGCCTCTGTTAGACGCAGCGTTTGTGGTAGAGAAAACATTTACACCTTTTGTTGAAATATCTGGCTTGATCCTGTTGTCGTCAGTTGGTCCCCAACTACTAAAATTAGACATTACAACACTCGATGGATTTTGATAACCTTGCTCACCCAATCCTTCAACAGCAGCAACAACGATAGCATTTTTTGCAGTACTAAAATCAGTCAATAAATCATAACCATCTTTTGAGCTATTAATATTTGGAACCTTATTCCTATCATTACCTGCTGCTACTACGGGTTGATAGTACGGAGCATCAAACATTATTTGATCTAGATCACGAGAATCAGCTCGATACGCCCCGAAAATAAACTCTGGGAAGTTAGCATTAGAGGCTGCTAAGCCGTAAGAGTGATTAGAAAGCAGCAAACCATTATTAGTAGCTAACTCCGTCATTTCTTCAATATCGCGATTCCAGTTGCTTATGTAAGCAAAAGCCTTGTAAGCCATACCACGACCACTACCGTTTGGCGAATTAGCACCTGAACTAATTATTGTACCGGTAACATGCGAAGAATGAAATGAGTTTGGACTGGTATTATTATCATAAATAAAAGCTCTTCCTCCAAAATCCTCATGGTTGATTGTTGAGTTATCTTGATCCCAAACACCAACAAAAATTCCCTCTCCGGTTAAATTTAAACCCAATCCACCATTAGGTTGCAACTTATTGGTACGAGAGGTAAAAGCAGAGCCTACATTTTTTGTCTCTCTGTACAATGCAACTCCATTTGCAGTTATTTCTTTAATCTCAGCATAATTACCATCCGAAGTCATAAAGCTCAAAGGCAAATTATTAGCTCGAGCAAAATTTAAAGTTTGTACTCTTTGTACTTCTCTATCAGATTTAAAACTTTCTTGTAATAATCTTAAATTGGAAGTGTTTGTTTGCTTTAATATTGCTTTCTTTTCATCAGCTGTCTGTCCCGATACAGCACTTGATATAAAATGAAAAGCCACAAGGCTCATCAATGTAATAGTATTTTTTTTCATCATTATTCAAATTGTAATTTTATAGTTTGCTAATTTAATGATAAATATCTAGTTTCTTAACAAATTAACAATTGTACAGAGGAAAGGAGCTAAATCAAAAAAAGTAGGCAATACATTTTAAACTTGTAAAGGTCGCCGACAACTATTGGAAACATTAAGCTGTTTAACTAAATTATCACAAAACTTATCTACACTTGATAAAAAGCCTTACAACAGATTTTGTGAAAAAATAAAGCTTGCTCAAAATAAATCAACGACAGAATAAAGAGCCAAAATAAATGAAAAAGAACGAACTAAAATGATTCTTAAGAATAAAAGTGCGGAAAAACTAAAAAATTGTAATCAAAAAAAAAGCTGTTCGAAAAATAAATTTCGAACAGCTTTTAAATTATAATTAAAAGAAATAATTCTATTTAATTACCAACCTGGATTTTGTTGTGCTTTCAAAGTTGGATTGTTATTAGTTTCTTGTAGCGGTATTGGCCATAAGAATCTTCTATCAGTAGAAGGAATTGCAGCCGTTAAAGTTCCTGTGAAAGGAGTTCCTAAAGTATAAGATCCTACCGGTGGAAACCCGTTAGCCACTTTTCTTGGAATACCTGTTGTTGGAGCAATATCATCATTTAATAAACGGTGAATATCTCCCCATCTTTTACCTTCACAGATGAATTCAATTCTTCTTTCTTTCAAAATAGCTAATACTAAATCTGCTGGAGTTGCAAATGTTGTAGCTGTATAAGCTTGTGTCAAAGGATTAGCTAAAGCTCTATTTCTAACGCTATTAAGTTGTCCCAAAGCAACAGTAGTGTTTCCTAATCTTGCATTAGCCTCAGCAGCAGCAAGTACCATTTCAGAGAATCTAATTAAAGGAGAACCATCAGCGTAGTTAGTTACATCTTTGTATTTTCTTGTAAATACAGCATTGTCAACTACAGCAGTCTCTTCTCTTCTTTTATCATCAACCAACCACTGTGGATCTCTCCAAATAATTGGCGAAATAGCGATCAAGTTACGTCTGTTAAATTGTGAAGCCAAAGCGCCATTTACACCTGGGTTTGTGTTTGCAGTATTGTAAATAGAAAAAATTGACTCATTATTCCCGTAATTGTTAGCAAAAACAGCATTAGGATTCGCTTCCAAAGTGTACTGAGATGGCAATTTCGCGTATTCAGTTAATACAGCTGGCCACATTCTCATGTTTTGGTAAGCAATGATTTTAACTGCTATTGCAGCACCTTTGGTGATTTTAACGATTCTATCAATACCAGCTCTTTGTGCTTTTGAAGGAGCATTTTGCTCTGCAAAATTTAAATCTTCAAGAGCCAAAGTATAACATTCAGCCACGGTATTACGTCCTTTAGTTAAATTAGCTTCAACATCTTGAGGAGTAATAATAGCTTCCGTTCTGTAAGGCACTCCTGGGTGAGAGGCCGCAGCAGTATGGAAATACGGCATAGCAAAATGCTTCAAAAGCTCTAAATGTGTATACGCACGCCAAAATCTAATTTCAGCACGGTATTGATTAGCTACCGCTTCAGTGATTGTACCTTTTTCAACTGCACCATCTATTCCTTTTAAAACAACATTTGCTTTGTTGATTAATTGGTATGCATCTGACCAGTAAAACACATTATTTGCTGTTGTAGCATCATAATTTGCTTCATAAGTCAATTGATAGAAAGCTTGTGTATTAACAACATCTTCGCCTCTAGCCTCATTTTGTTGAAAATAAGCTGCACCAAAAACATAACCTCTTGGAGCAGGAGCTGCTTCGGTACCATTAAATACTCCCATTTGAGCTGCGTTGTAAACACCATTTACAGCGGCAAGAACTAACGTAGGGCTTGAAAAAGCTGTCTCAGATTTTACCGTTCCAAACGGCTCTGTATCTACGATATCTTCTGAACAAGAATTCAAGAATAATCCTGAAAAAATTGCTAAGGTTACTAAAAATTTATTTTTATTTTTCATCTTTAAATTTAATTATAGTCCAACATTTAATCCAACAGAAAATACTCTAGAACGTGGAACAACGTTATAATCCACTCCACCTATTTCCATTTCAGGATCTTGTCCAGAATATTTACTAATAATAATAGCATTTTGTGCTAAAATGTAGAATCTACAAGATTTAATACTCAATCTGTCTGTTAAACTAGAAGGGAAACTGTAACCAATTGAGATATTATCAAATTTGATAAAGTCTCCATCTTCAATAAATCTTGAGTTCGCTACAGTTGGTCCGTTTACGATAGGATCTGAAGCTGAACGCAATCTTGGTGTCCAACCATCTCCAGGATTTTCAACACTTTGCCATCTACCTAAAATTTCAGTAGAGTTGTTGTTAAAGTTTTGGCTTAACATTTCTAATCTAGTTACGTTCATGATTTTATTTCCACCACTGAAACGTACCAAAGTACCAAAATCAAAATCATGATATCTTAACTTCAAATCAACTGCTCCAAAATAAGTTGGTAACGTATTACCTAGAGTTGTTAAATTAGGTGTGCCTGCAACAGTTGCAATGTTAGTTGGGTCAGCTGGATTAAACACACGGTAGTTGTTAGTAGCTAAGTTTCCTTGCACTAAGCTTCCGTCATTTTGAACATATACTGGGTTACCATTTGCAGGGTTAACTCCCCAATATTTAACACCATATAAAGTATTCAAAGGAAGACCTTCTCTGATAATGTTGTATGTTGAAATTTGATCAACACCTTTTGACAATGAAACTACTTCATTCTTGTTGAAAGATAAGTTAGCATTTACATCAAAAGTTAAGTTTTCTTTATTGATTACATTAAAGTCTACTCCAAATTCCCAACCTGAGTTTCTAATGTTACCAACGTTTGCAGTATACTGATTATTAGGAACCCCTAAAGACATTGGAGTTTGAAATCTCTCAACAAGTTTGTCAGCATCGTTCACGTAGTAATCAACAACAAATTTGATTTTGTTTTTCAAAATACCAAAATCAACACCAATATTACGTTTCTCAATTACCTCCCAAGTTAGGTTAGTGTTTTCCATGTTAGTGAAAGCAATACCGTTGAAATCACCATATTTTCTTGGTCTGTAAGTACCCAAATAAGGGAAATCTCCACCTAGAACATTAAAGTTACCTGTTTTACCCCATGAAGCTCTAACTTTGAAATCATTCACATAATCGTTGATGTTATCAAAAAATGATTCATTAGATGCTGTCCAACCCAAAGATACTCCTGGGAATACTTCAGCTCTTAAGTCAGGAGCAAATTTTGACATGATATCTTGACGTAAAGAAGCTTGTATGTAGTAACGCTTATCAAAATTATAGGTAGCTTTTCCTAAGTAAGATACAATTGCATTTACTGATTTGTAACCTGTTGACCCAGGAGTACCATAAGATCCTGTAATCACATTTTTAGAGAAAAATGCATCCGCTAAATCTGTTCCACTTGCACTAAAACCATTGATGTCAGTCTTTTGATACTCATTAATTGCAGATAAACCTACACTGTGTAATCCGAAATCTTTGTTAAAAGAAAGAATGTTTTGCCATTGGTATGACTGCGTAATATCAGTACTATTGTCAATCCTACCTCTAGTACTAACTCCATCTCCATGGAATGGGTCCCAAAAACGTAAACCAGTTAAATTTGACTGATCGTAACTAATTTGAGTTCTAAAATTCAACCAAGGTTTGATAGCAATATCACCATAAACACCAGCTAAAATTCTGTTATTAGTTGAATTTTGAACATTTTTATCAAGTACATATCTAATGTTTGGTAAGTTGTTAGCAATAAATTCTGTGTTTTGCCCACGCCCTACAATGGTATTAGCTCCTTGAATAGCAATGTTGTATCCTTGTGGACCATTTGGATCAAATACAGTAGTATTAGGTAACTGACGAATAACATTAAACATAGCTCCTGATAGTGAGTTGTTACCTGTATTTAAACCATTAGTTAAAGTTCTAGATAAAGCCACACTTGAACCCACTTTGATATTTTTACCAATTTTTTGATCAACTGTAAACTTAGCAGTAAAACGTTCTAAATCATTTGCTCTTACGATACCATCTTGTTTTGCATATCCTACAGAACCATAATAAGAACCACTTCCTAAACCACCTGACATACTAAAGTTATGCTCCACTTGTAGTGCATCTCTTAATACCGCTTTTTGCCAGTCAGTATCAACTGTGTTTCCTACTGCCCATACACCTAAACCTCTGTTAGATCTTTTTTCATTTTGAATTGTAATGAAATCATTCGTCTTTAACAAATCAAGATACTGAGCTACTTGAGCAATACCTGTGTAAGTGTTATAGTTAAAACTAGTTCTACCTTCTTTACCTTTTTTAGTTGTAATCAAAATTACACCATTTGCAGCTCTAGATCCATAAACTGCTGAAGCAGCACCATCTTTTAAGATTTCAAAAGACTCAATGTCATTTGGGTTGATGTCAGCAAGTGCATTGTTCGCTGCAAATCCTCCTAAGTCTCCCGTAGCAATTGGCAAACCATCAACAACAATCAAAGGGTAAGTACTAGAGTTGATTGAGTTCACACCACGAATTCTGATTCTTGGTGCAGAACCTAAAACACCCGAGTTTTGCGTAATTTGAACACCCGCAGCTCTACCAGCTAATTGCTGATCAAAAGATGGAGTAACCAAACCTTTAATAGACTCTCCTTTAATTTGTGAAATCGAACCTGTAATTTCGCTCTTCTTTTGTGTACCGTAACCAACTACCACAACTTCTTCCAAAGCATTGTCAGCTTGCTGCATTACAATATTAATTTGAGCAGAAGACCCAACCACAGCAGAGTTATCTTTTAGCCCTACGAATGAAAATAATAAAGTTTGTCCCGCACTTGCTTTGATAGAATATTTCCCATCAAAATCAGTTTGAACTCCACCTTTAGAACCTTTAATCGAAACATTGACACCAGGAATTGGTCCACCTGCATCAGAAACAGTTCCTGATACCGTTTTTTCCTGTGCAAAACTAAACTGCAAAGACAATGTTAGCAGTAGCGCAAAAATCCATTTAAATTTTGATCTCATATTTAATAAATTGAATTAGTTATCTTGCAAAAATCACAAATTAATCTTAAAAAAACAAGCGCTATTTACTTTTTAACTTAAATAAAAATGCAAAAGATTTACACCAAATAAACCAAGTATACAAGAATACTTTACTATTGCTTATTTATTAGTTATAATTTCTAGAAATTATTATTTTTGGTTCAATATTATAAAATGTTAAAATCTTACTATTTATATCCAGATTTAGAAGCTGGCGCCGATGAAGCGGGGCGAGGTTGCTTGGCTGGTCCTGTAACTGCTGCTGCTATTATTCTTCCTGAAGACTTCGATAATGATGTACTAAATGACAGTAAACAATTATCAGAAAAAACTAGGATACAATTAAAACCTGTTCTAGAAAACTCCGCAGTGACGTTTTCTGTAGTTCATTTAGATGCACGAGTTGTAGATGAATTAAACATTTTAAATGCATCCATAAGAGCCATGCAAGAATGTGTGCTGAACTTGAGCGTTCAACCAAAATCTATAATCATAGATGGCAATAGTCCGTTCATCCCAAAAAAAGGAATAAAACAAAGAGTAGAACGAACATTTTCTGCCGAAGAAATCAGTTTATTAAACCGTATTCCTAGTTCAAGTATCATAAAAGGTGACTCTATATATAGGAGTATTGCGGCAGCATCTGTCTTAGCGAAAACTTACCGAGATGATTACATGGATCGGATACACGAAGAATTCCCAATGTACAATTGGAAAAAAAACAAAGGTTACCCAACAAAAGAGCATCGCGAAGCCATTCGGAAGTATGGAGTTACTAAATACCACCGCATGTCATTCAGACTTTTACCGGAACAGTATGAATTAGAGTTTTAAGATTTAATTCTCAAAAAGGGCGTTGTTGAATTGAGCTTCAAATAACTGAGAAAGGTGTTTAATAATTTTAAGCTTTACTTCTTCTTCATCAACATGAGCTACTCCTAATTCAACCTGCAACGAGGTTACTGATTTACCGCGAATGCCACAAGGAATGATATTGTCAAAGTAACCTAAATCAGCATTAACATTCAACGCAAAGCCATGCATGGTCACCCAACGGGAAGCTCTTACACCCATTGCACAAATTTTTCGCGCAAATGGAGTACCTACTCCCAACCATACGCCGGTCTCGCCTTCACTACGTCCGCAGCTGAGTCCGTACTCTTGAAGTGTCAAAATGATAGCCTCTTCGAGGAAACGCAAATATTTGTGAATATCTGTGAAAAAATTTTCTAAATCAAATATAGGATACCCCACAATTTGCCCAGGTCCGTGATAAGTAATATCTCCACCACGGTTAATTTTATAAAAAGTAGCTCCCTTTTCTTCTAGTTGCTTTTCAGATAACAATAAATTTTCTAAAGAACCACTTTTACCGAGAGTGTACACATGCGGATGCGTAACATACAGGAAGTAATTAGGTGTAGGCTCCTCTGTATCTTCGCGTCGGTTTTTGATTTTTAAATCAACGATCCCCTTAAAAAGTGTTTCTTGAAGCTCCCAAGTTTCCTTGTAATCTTTTAGCCCAAGATCCTGTGTGATTATTGTTTTGTTCATGTATACTTTTGAATTTATAAATCTGGATTGCTACTTTATAACACCTGTCTTAATAGCAATGCAAAGATACAAGGTTTTAATTGTAGTACGATTTTAAGATTTAATCAAAAACTACCTCTACAGAGCTACTCTCGGGATTTATTAAACAATCTGACAGAATCAATTGAATCGTTACTGATTTTCTGTCGCTGCTTATTTGCGCTGCTGGATGGGATACTGACTTTATCGGTTTGCTAAAATGATATTCTAGAATGAGAACTTGTTTGACTTTAAAAGCGGCATATTGCTTTGTCATGTTACCAATACTCGCCTTTTGCTTTTCTAATTCAACAGGATTGGTGATTGTAACTGTTCTTTTAAAAATTTTGCCGTCATAAAAATAGGCAACCTTATAATAGTGCTCTTCTGCAGAAAGAGCATAGTTATGGACAATATCATCTGCATAATCGATTGCCTTGTACAAATCAGGAATGGTGTTGACCTTTTTAAAAGAATAGGTAATGGTATTTCGAAATATTTTTTCGACTGCACTTTTGTACTCGTGCACTTTTACTCTGTTGTATTGTCTGAATATCTCTTTCTCGAAATCTGGTAATCTAGCAAAAGTTTCGGCATAGACAGCTATTAGGTCTTGTACAACGTAGGTGCTGTCTTTATAAAAGTTCTCCTTATTATAATCTTCTCCTACCCATTGCATATAGCTTTGTTCGTCTCGTAGTTCATTAACAGTAATAGTCCCTTCTCCGTTTTCATTTATAGTCATCGATTCTGTAACCGTACAACTCGTCAAGCTAAAGATAAGAAAAAAACAAAGCAAACAATATTTCATGGAAAGTTTTTATTTACAAATAGTGCATAAAACTACATATTTTAAAGCAAATCTTTACTTTTTTAAAACAATAAAAACTGGTCTTTAACTTACATTTAAGAATTACTGCTACTAGTTTTAGAATATCAACTGGACTAATTTGATGTATATACAAGCAAAAAAACAATAAAATGAAAAATCATCGCATTTTTAAGGTGAAAATTCCATCTCAAACTAGTAAATTGCTATCTTTAAATTTGCAACTAACAATTAAGACCAAAGCCTTTATTATTAAAAAAATAAGAACCTAAAGTTTGATTATGTTTAATTTTGCAGATAAAACAAGAAAATAATTCTAATGAGCGGAAAAACTACTATTTACGATATTGCCAAAAAGCTAAACATTTCTGCTGCAACAGTTTCGAGAGCACTAAACAAAAACCCAAAAATAAGCGAAAGTACTTGTCAGCTAGTTGCCGAAACGGCAGCAAAAATGAATTACAAACAAAACCGACTTGCTTTGGCGCTTAAAAGTGGTAAAAGTGGCAATATTGGTGTAATTGTACCCCGCATTGATACTAACTTTTTCGGGTCAGTCATTAGAGGTATAGAAGAGGAATTGCATCCGCACAAATACAACGTAATTATGTGTCAAACGCATGAAGATGAGACTCGAGAAATCGAAAACATTAACACGCTTTTAGATGCACAAGTGGATGGTATTTTTATCTCTATTACGAATGAATCTAAAAAAAATGAAAAAGTAATTCATAGTGTCTTAGAAAAAAATGTTCCGCTACTTTTTTTTGATAGAAAGAAAAACATCAACGGCGTTAGCTCTGTTACTATTGATGATTTCAAAGGAGGTTACATGGCTACACAACATCTAATTGACCAAGGTTGCAAACGCATTGCGCATTTTTGTGGAGATCAATCGCTTGAAATATATGAAAATCGTTTTAACGGCTATCAACAAGCCTTGCTAGACAATGGCTTACTTTTTGACGAAGAATACGTAATTCAATCTCGCAGTAATATAGACGAAGGTGCGGCCGCAGCACGAAAATTACTATCCCTGCCTGTTCCACCGGATGCCATATTTTCAGCTAGTGACTTTGCTGCATTAGGTGCTATACAAGAATTAAAAGCTAAGGGAATTGATATTCCGAAAGATTTTTGCGTTGTAGGATTTGGTAATGAACCCTTTACCAAATTTATGGAACTTTCAATAACTAGTGTCGATCAGGCTCCCTTAAAAATGGGAGAGATGGTTGCAAAAGTATTTTTGGAACAAACCAATAACAGTGACGAATTTAAAATTGAGAAGAAAATTGTTTTAAATCCGGTGCTTCATATCAGAAAATCATCTTCACGAACGTAAATAAATAAAAAAAGCGTGAGCTTGCACACACTCACGCCTTTCCAATTAACAAACTCTAAAAATTTATAACGACACTCCTCGTTTCCAAGGAATAAAATCATTCTGATTTAAAATGGCAGCCTTCGTTTTTACAGTTCCGCTGGCTACTTTGATTATAAACTCCATCATTTCATCAGCCATTTCATCAATTGACTTTTCACCAGTAATAATTCCGCCCGTATTAAAGTCAATGATATCATCCATTTTTTGCGCTAAGTCAGAATTAGATGCAATTTTCACCACAGGAGCAATTGGATTTCCTGTTGGAGTACCTAATCCTGTAGTAAACAGCACCATATTAGCACCTGAACCCACCATAGCCGTTGTACACTCTACATCATTTCCGGGAGTACACAACAAGTTTAAACCTGGTTTTGAGATATATTCACCATAATCCGAAACACCAACTATAGGCGAAGTTCCCCCTTTTTTGGCCGCTCCCGCAGATTTCATCGCATCGGTAATTAATCCATCTTTTATGTTTCCAGGTGATGGATTCATGTCAAATCCTGATCCTGCATCTACTACTGTTTTTTCGTACCATTGCATCAGATCTAAAAAACGTTTTCCATCTTTTTCATCGGTACAGCGATTGACTAGTTCTTGCTCAACACCACAAAGTTCTGGAAACTCAGATAATATGGTTGTACCTCCTAAAGCTGCAATCAAATCAGAAGTAACTCCCAGCGTTGGGTTGGCAGAAATCCCGGAGAACCCATCTGAACCGCCACACTCTAAACCAATGGTTAATTTGGATAAAGGCGCGGGAGTCCTTTCGAGTTCATTTGCTTTTTTTATCGCTTCAAAAGTATCTTTTACAACACTACTTAACATGGCATCAATGGTGCCGATTTGCTGCTGATCGTAAATTAAAACAGGCTTTGTACTTGATGGATTAATTTCATGCAAGGCATCCTTGAAAATTTGAATCTGTAAATTTTGACAGCCCAAACTTAATACCGTTGCGCCAGCTACATTGGGGTTGTTAACGTATCCCGCAAGTAACTTAGCTAAACTATAAGAATCTTGCCTGATGCCGCCACAACCACCTTGATGCGTAATGAATTTTACTTCAATATTCTTGAAAACAGTGGCTTGAGCAACAGTTTGTTTTGGGGCCTCACTCCCACTTTCAGCATCTATAAGAGAACGCAAAAGTAATTGGTAGTCATTCTCTTTTGGCTTTAGTAATTCTTTCTCGAAAATATCTTTTAGAATTTCAATATTTCTATTTTCACAAAAAACTAGAGGGAAAAACAACCAAACATTTTCTGTACCAACTTGGCCATCCTCTCTGTGGTATCCTAAAAATGTTCTGTCCTTCCATTTTTCTATGTTTGGAATATCCCATCCAATTGTCTCGGTTTTGCCTACTACTTTATCACTTTCATGTTTAACATTATGTACACCTAGCACACCTCCGCGCGAAATCGGCTCGCTGGCTTTACCTACCAAAACACCGTACATAATAATGCGATCACCAATTTGAAAATCTGATAAAGCGATTTTATGTTTCATTTTTACATCTGCCAAAGCAGTAAGCCATTGGTTTTCGAAAAGAATTTCCTCACCGGCAGCAAGATTTACCAGTGCTACTGCAACGTTATCAGACGGATTAACCTTGATTAATTTATTTTGCATCATTGTAAAAATTGGGTTTTATAACTGATTTTCAATTTGGTTTTTAAAATTGTGAAAGCCTTTTTCAACACCCTCTTTTGAGATACATTCTAAGGCCATTGTCATTGCATTGGCAAGACCTGGTATCTTAGACAAATCTTCATCCCAGAATTCCTTATTAGATAAAGATTCCTGAACAACTGATTGTAGATTATCATTTTTCCAGATGGAATCAAATTGAAGTACGACCTCATCACTGTCTTGCACAGGTAGTACCTTGTTGCCAAAATTACCCTTATAAAAAAGTATTAAACAAGCAAAAGCAAAAGTGAGATGAGTTGGAACTTTTTGATGATTCTTGACGTATTGTAGAATACTTGGTAGCACTCTCACCTTAAATTTTGAAACAGAATTTAATGCAATACTAGACAACAAATGTTTCACAAAAGGATTTTTAAAACGATCCAAGACCGCAGCTGCAAAGTCGTTCAACTCTGCTTTATCCATTTCAATTGTTTCAATTATTTCCGTTAGAATCCCTTCTTGAATAAAAGAACCTGCAAATGAATCATCTACCGCTTCTTTAACCGTTTCAAGACCGTAAAGCATTGAAAAAGGAACCATAGCCGTATGTACCCCATTCAAGATGCGTACTTTTCGGGTTCGGTACATTTGCATATCAGGAACAATTTTAACGTCTAAATCGGTTTTTTCAAATGGTAATTTTGATTTCAAAGATTCTCCTCCTTCAATAACCCACAAGAAAAAAGTTTCGGCTGTAACTAATAAATCATCTTTGTATTCTAGTTGTTGATTGTATTGCTCAATTTCGTCTTTTGGATATCCCGGAACGATACGATCTACAAGCGTGCTGTGAAAGCTATTGCATTCTAAAATCCAATTGGTAAATGAGCTGCCCAATTGCCATTGTGTGCAATAGTTGAGGATAATTTCTTTTAGTGCTTCGGCGTTGTGATTGATTAATTCGCACGGAATTATGGTAAGTCCTTTTTTTGCGTCACCATTAAAGTACTTGTATCTTTCATATAAAAGCACTGTTAATTTAGCTGGAAATGAGCTTGGAGGCTGCATTTCAGGACTGTCAGTAGCAACATAAGCTATTCCTGATTCTGTGGTGTTAGAAATTATAAATTCTAATTCCTCTTCTTTTGCTAAAGCTAAATAGGATTGGTAATCCGCATAAGGATCTATGGCTCGTACAATTGTATCGATGAGCTCTTGCTCTTCAATTACCTGTCCTTTGGATATCCCTTTTAAAAAGAGAGTGTACAAGCCATCTTGTTCGTTAAGTTTGTTAACTAAGCCCTGAGCTATTGGTTGCACAACGGCAATTCCTGCATTAAAATCAGTACTTAAGTTAAGTTTTTGAACAGCATAATCAACAAATGCTCTTAAAAAATTACCTTCACCAAATTGTACAATCTTTATCGGACGTAACGCCTCTAAACCTCTATTTTTTCTATTTAACTTTTCCATTTTTTAAATCAATTTTTTCTGCGTTATTAGTTCATTTGTTAAGTGATTAGACACCACTAAAAACAGAAAAACCTCCATCAACTGTAATTTTTGAACCTGTAACAAATCGCGACGCATCGCTTAGCAACCAAACTAATGCTCCTTCAAGTTCTTTTGGCGTCCCAAAACGATTAAAAGGTGTTTTTTTTGTAATTAATTGACCTCTTTCTGTTAGGCTACCATCTGAATTAGTTAATAATGTTCTATTTTGCTCCGTTAAAACAAAGCCAGGAACTATTGAATTCATTCTGATTGCATCACCATATCGTTTGGCTAATTCAACAGCGAACCATTTTGTATACGAGTCAATAGCTGCCTTTCCTAAACTATACCCTAACACTTTTGTTACAGCTAAACTAGCTGTTACCGAAGAGATATTAACAATACTACCAGATCCATTATCCTTTAAAGCTTCGCCAAAAACCTGAGTAGGAAGTATTGTACCAAATAAGTTTAAATGTAAAGCCTCTTGTAAAGCAGGTATATTTAGTTGAAAAATATCGGCATCAGGTTGCACAACTGCTTGCGGAATATTACCACCAGCTGCATTTACTAAACCATCAATTTTTCCGAAAGCATTGATCATTTTTTCTCGTGCTGCTATCAAATCAGCTTCGTTTGTTACATCCGCAATTAAAGGTATTGCTTGCCCACCTGCGGCCACAACTGCTTGGGCTCGTTCATTGGCAACTTTTTCATTACGTCCTAAAACACCAATTGCGCCTCCTGCTTTTGCAACACAATTAATAAAAGATTGACCTATAATTCCGGTACCACCCGTAATTACAATTGTTTTACCCGCTAGTGAGAAATTATTTTCCAAAATAAATTTTTGTTATGTCTAATTAATAATTTTATGATGATCGGCTAGGACTTTGCACCTCTAATTTCTTTGATCGTCTGTAAAACTGACTGCACTTTTTCTTGAAGAATTAAATACTCCTGATTTTTTATAATTTCATTTGAAATTAATTGTGATCCGATACCAACACAAGTTACACCAGCATCAAACCAAGCTTTTAAATTCGCTCGATCAACACCCACACCACCTGTTGGCATAATACTCGTCCAGGGACATGGAGCCTTAATTCCTTTTACAAATTGCGGCCCGTATACATCTGCAGGGAACAATTTGACGATCTCGCATCCTAGTTCCTCCGCTCTTGCAATTTCGGATAAGGAACCACAACCTGGTGACCAAAGTACTTTACGACGGTTGCAAACTAATGCGATATCCTCCCTTTAAACGGGAGTTACTATGAAATTAGCACCTAATTGAAGGTACAATGAAGCAGCTGCCGCATCTGTAATTGAACCCACACCTAAGATCATTCCAGGTAGTTCAGCGAGTGCATATTTGTTCAAAGCTCCAAATACTTCAAATGCAAAGTCTCCTCTGCTTGTAAACTCCATCAAACGCGCGCCACCATCATAGCATGCTTTTAGAATTTTTTTACTAACCTCAACATCTGTATGAAAAAACAAAGGAACCATTCCGGTTTCGTTCATTACTGTTGCTACCTCTATTCTCGTATATTTCGCCATCGTTTTCTAATTATCTTGATACTAAACCTGAAGTATTACCTGCCAGTATCGTTTCTACTTCTTTTAAAGTGACCAAATTATAATCTCCTGAAATTGTGTGTTTTAAACAACAAGCTGCCACAGCAAAATTAAGAGCATATTGCAAATTATTTGGTTGCGCTACTAATGCATAAATCAAGCCTCCCATAAATGCATCACCACTCCCTACACGATCTACTACAGGAGTTACTTCTTGAATTGTTGCTTGGTATACTTTAGAGCCATCATATAAAATTCCACCAATTTTTTGATGAGAAGCGCTTACCGAAAATCGTAAAGTGGTGGCCATAATTTTTAAATTTGGACACTGTTCAAAAATCAAATTATAGGCATTGGGTAACGAATCGATATCTTGATAATCTGGAGTGCAAGCATCTTTGCCAAGCATCAAACAGGCAGTATCTATATCTCCTAAAATAACATTGCAATAGCTCAATATTTTAGGCATTATTTCATGTGGCCCCTTGCCGTACTGCCAAAGTTTGGCGCGATAATTCAGGTCGCACGAAATTGTGAGTCCTTTTTGATGAGCAATTTGAACTGCTTCCAGAAGGGCTTCGGCAGCATTTTGCGATAATGCAGGTGTAATACCGCTGCAATGAAACCAGGTTGCATTGTTCAGAACTTCGTCCCAATTGATCATTCCCTTTTGTAAGGTAGCCATTGCGCTATTGGCACGATCATACACCACATTACTTCCACGAGCTCCTGCTCCAGTCTCTAAATAGTAAGTTCCGAGCCTATCTCCGCCAAAAATAACATGAGGTGTCATCACATTCATTTTTCGCATTTCCATTAAGGCACAATTACCTAATTCATTTTCAGGCAATCGAGACACAAATTCTGATTGTAATCCATAATTTGCTAAAGATACCGCTACATTAAACTCACCGCCTCCGTAGGAAACTCTTAAAGATTTTGCTTGAGCAAACCGCAGATTATTTTCTGTTGAAAGACGCAACATGATCTCTCCAAACGCTACAATTTTATTCATTTTTTATTCATTCAAATTAGAATCATCTAATTACTATTCAGCACTTTTCACTATTTAAAAACTACAAGTTATTAGCTGTTAATACAGATGTCAGCATTCTAGTTTTTTTTCGCTTGAAAAGCAGCAACAACTACCTAAAAAGCATTGTATCACTAAACGTTAAAGTACTGTTTAGCGTTGTTGTAGCTAATATCACTAACCATTTTTCCAATCCACTCCATATCATTTGGCAATTCTCCTCTTTTTATTTCGTCACCCAACAAGTTGCACAGTATTCTTCTAAAATATTCATGTCTAGGAAAGGATAAAAAACTTCTTGAATCTGTGAGCATACCAATAAAACAGCTAATTAAACTCATATTTGATAATGCATTGAGTTGTTTGGTCATTCCATCTTTTTGGTCTAAAAACCACCAGCCAGAACCAAATTGTACTTTACCCTTGACACTTCCGTCATTAAAATTTCCAATCATGGTAGCCATAACTTCATTATCAGCTGGGTTTAAGTTGTAAATTATGGTTTTAGTTAATTTATCTTTACTATCGAGTGCATTTAAGAAAGCCGCTAATTTTTGAGCTTGTGGGTAATCACCAATGGAGTCCCAACCAGTATCCGCTCCTAAAATTTGGTGCATTCTTGCATTATTATTACGAAGCGCACCAAGGTGAAACTGTTGAATCCAACCAAATTCATGATAGGTCTCTGCCAAAAACAACAGTATTGCCGATTGAAATTTTAATGCTTCTTGTTGATCTAATGAATTGTGCTCTCTTCTTTTTTTGAAGATAGAATTGACTTCGGTTGCTTTGAATGTTTCAAAATAAATTTGATCTAATCCGTGATCACAAATCGTACAACCTTGCTGATTAAAAAATTCTATTCTCTTACGTAAAGCATCGCACAAATCAGTGTACGAATTTATGGCTACACCCGACACATCCGCAAGAGCGTCAATGTAGTCATTGTATCCTTCATTTGAAATCAATATTGCTTTATCAGGTCTAAAAGCCGTGCTTACTTTTGTTTTACAATTACTATTTGCTAATTGCTTATGATATGCTAAGTTGTCAATTGGATCTTCTGTTGTACAAACATACTCTGCATTGACCTTGGCAAGTAAGTTTTGAGTGCTAAATTGTGGACTATTTATTTTAGCTGTGGTTTGCTCGTAGATAGAGTCAGCAGACTTCTCATTTAATAGGTCGTAGATGTCAAAATACCTCGCCAATTCTAAATGTGTCCAATGGTAAAGTGGATTTCGCATGGTGTAAGGCACTGTTTTGGCCCATTGCATAAACTTTTCTTTATCAGAGCCATTTCCGGTAATAAAATGCTCATTTATGCCTAAAGTACGCATGGCTCTCCACTTGTAATGATCTCCATTTATCCATACTTTTGTAATGTTTTCAAAAATGGTATCCTCAGCTATATGTTGGGGCGATAAATGATTGTGATAATCAATTATAGGTTGATTTTTAGAGTAATTGTGATACAACTCTTCAGCAAACTTGCTTTCAAGTAAAAAATTATCGTTTATAAAATGAGCACTCATTGCGAATTGTTTAAGAATTAATTTTCATTCGATGGTTTGCCAATAGTTGCAAGAATGCCACCGTCAACATAAATGATTTGGCCATTAACAAACCTACTAGCTTCTGATGCCAAAAATACTGCAGTACCGGCCAGATCTTCAGGATCTCCCCAACGCCCTGCTGGTGTTCTATTAATTATAAAATCATTGAACGGATTGCCTTCTACGCGAATTGGAGCAGTTTGAGTAGTAGCAAAATAACCCGGTCCGATGCCATTTACTTGAATATTAAATCGAGCCCATTCTGTTGCCAAGTTGCGGGTTAACATTTTTAGCCCTCCCTTTGCAGCAGCGTAAGCAGATACGCTATTGCGCCCCAACTCACTCATCATCGAGCAGATATTTATAATTTTACCCTCCTGACGATCAATCATTTGTTTTGCCACTAATTGAGACATAATAAAAGGACCTACCAAGTCTACATCAATTACTTTTCTAAAATCGTCTATGGCCATAGTGATTGCTAACTCCCTCTTGATAATGCCTGCATTGTTTATCAAAATATGAATATCGCCCTGTTCTTTTGCAATAAGGTCCATGTTTTGGCTTGCTGCATTTTCATCAGTGACATCAAAAATATAGCCTGCAGCTTTATAGCCTTTACTGCGATAATACTGTAAAGCCTCTTGCATCTTAGATGGTGTTGTTCCGGTAATAACAAGTTCAGCTCCTGCACGTGCTAAACCTTCGGCCATTGCCAAACCCAGTCCGTGAGTACCGCCAGTTACCAAAGCTCTTTTCCCTGTTAGGTCAAATAAATCCATAATTACCTTATCTTAATTCATTGATTTTACAAACATCCATATCAGCATAATCTAAATTTTCACCAGCCATACCCCAAATAAAAGAGTAGTTAGTTGTACCAGCACCTGAATGTATAGACCATGGCGGAGATATTACAGCCTGATGATTGCCAACCCATAAGTGTCTGGTTTCTTTTGGCTGCCCCATAAAATGACATACCGCTTGGTCCTCAGGGATTTCAAAGTAGAAATACACTTCCATTCTTCTGTCATGTACATGAGCAGGCATTGTGTTCCAAACGCTACCAGTTCTCAACTCCGTCATTCCCATTTGCAACTGACAAGTAGTAACGATACCTCCGATAATAATTTGATTTACGGTACGTTGATTGGCTGTTTCTACACTTCCTAACTCCAACTTGTTAGCTTCAATTAGACTTACTTTTTTAGTAGGATAGCTAGTATGCGCTGGCGCTGAGTTAATATAAAATCGCGCGGGCTTTTGTGGATCGTCGCTTTTAAAAATAACCTCTTTGGCACCGCTTCCAATGTAAAGAGAATCTTTAAAAGTTAATTCGTACTCTACTCCTTCAACAACAATACTTCCGTTTCCTCCCACATTAATAACGCCCATTTCTCTTCTATCCAAGAAATAATCGGCTTTCAAAGGTTCAATAGTTTCTAGTCGCAACTCTTTTGTTGGAACTGCAGAACCGGTAATGTATCGATCATAGTGGGAGTAGGTAAAATTAATTTCTCCCTCTTGCATTAAATCTTCAATTAAGAACTCTTCTCTCAATTGGGTTGTATCGTATTTTTTTACTGCCTCTGGATTAGAAGCGTATCTTGAACTATATTGCGTCATGTTTTTTGATGTTATGTAATCGATTACAAAATTAAAATTAATAATGAAATGACCTAGTTTATTTAAAACTAAAAATATCCTCTCTAAAGCAATATTTCGAAAATATACTCTTTACTATTCTTTATGTGCCAGTATTTGCTCCATAACCCAGCTAGTATGTAAGGCTGAGGCTCCTGTTGAAGGATGCTCCATATTACCTGACAAATGCTTTTGCATATTGTGTACGTGCTGTAATTGCACATTTTCAGGATGCGCTATTATTTTTGAAATATTTTCTAAATCAGAATTCAAAACGATAGGATTTTCATCAAATACCGAAAAAGTGATCGTACCGTTTTCTCCCATAAGGATAACCTCATCAAGGCGCTTTTGAGCAACAAAATTCCAAGTTCCAGTACCTGTGCAACCTGAGTTATGTATCCAGCATGCTACCACCGCATCACTTGCACTGTATAATTTTTTTTGATTTTGCGTTGTACCAGAAACCCATTTAAAATTTCCCAATAAATACGCAAACAAATCAAGACCGTGACTCGCCAAGTCATCAAAATAGCCTCCTCTTGCTGATTTAGCATCAGTTCTCCAATTGTATGATTGTGACATATCTATTTCAGATGCTGGTTTGGTCAAGGTCCAACTAATATTTCTTACAGCTCCTATTTTACCCTCCTCTATCCATTTTTTAATTTGGATAAAACGATCTAAAGAACGACGATAATAGGCCACAAACAGAGGAATGTTTTTTTCTTGAAACGCAGTAACTATTTCCAAACTATCTTCATAAGACGGAGCTAATGGTTTTTCTACGCATACAATTTTACCTGCTTGAGCCACTTTTAGAGCATAAAGCTTATGAGAATCAGGGGGAGTTGCAATGTAAATCGCGTCAATATCAGGATCAGCTATCAAATCATCAGCATTGGTGTAGTATTTAGGCACCGCGTGACGTTGCGCATAATCGGCACATTTAGCTGAGTCGCGACGCATCACTGCCTGCAATGTGAAACCATCAATTTTTTGAAAAGCAGGACCACTTTTTACCTCGGTTACCGCACCACAACCAATAATACCCCAACGAATATTTGTATTTTGTAAATAATCTTTCATAGCGAAATAATTTTTGCCTTTTTTTACAAATCAGTAATCGGTGCATATACAGGCACAAGCGCTTTCATGACCATCCATCCAATTAAATAACAAACAGCACAAATCGAAAAAATAATGAAATAGCCAGCCTCTATACCTTTAAATCCCATGAATACCATTTCTGACTCTTTACTATAATCAAAGAGCATTCCAGATCCTTTGTTAATTAAAGTTGAGCCAATACCGCCTGCTAAACCTCCAATTCCGGTAATTGTTGCAATTGCTTTTTTGGGAAACATATCACCAACTGTTGTAAAAATATTTGCGGACCAAGCTTGGTGAGCAGCTCCTGCAATTCCGATAATAACAACAGGTAACCAATAACTAATATATCCCAAAGGCTGAGCCACTAAGGCTAACAATGGAAAAAAAGCGAATATCAGCATGGCTCTCATTCGGCCTGCATAGGGATTCATCCCTTTTTTTTCTACAAAATAAGTTGGTAACCAACCTCCAATTATAGACAGAAGAGTTATGGCGTACAAGACAAATAAAGGTAAAGCCGCCTGGGTAGAATCCATATTATAAACAGAGCTCAAGTAAGCTGGTGTCCAGAAAAGAAAAAACCACCAAACGCCATCTGTCATGAATTTCCCAAACGCAAAAGCCCACGTTTGTTTGTACTTGAAGCATTGCATCAAAGTCACTTTTGCTGTAGTTTCGGGAACGTAACCCTCTAATGCACTATCAGCCAAGGTATCCTGCTGAATATAAGCCAACTCTGCACTGCTCACACGTGGATGTTTTTCAGGCTTGTCATACATAAAAATCCAAAACCCCATCCAAACAAATCCAAGCGCACCAATGATTATAAATGCCATTTCCCATCCAAAAGCTTCTGCGATAAACGGAATTGATATGGGAGCAGCCAAGGCTCCAACTGTAGCACCAGCATTGAAAATGCTTGTAGAAAACGCCCTGTCTTTTTTGGGGAAATATTCGGCCGTGCTTTTTATTGCGGCAGGAAAATTACCCGCTTCACCAACTGCCAAAACAAAGCGAGCGATAATGAATAATGTAACACTTACCGAAATGACGCTGCCCGTTGCTTGAATTGTTTTAATTATCTCTTTAGCCCCTTCGAAGCCAACAAACCAATGACCTGTTAAAATACCCGAAGTAGCAATACCACAAAACGCATGCAAACAAGCACCAACTGACCATACGCCAATAGCCCATAAAAAACCTTTCTTAGTATCAAGAACATCTACTAACCTACCGGCAAATAACAAGGAAACGGCATAAAAAATTGAAAATAATGCAGTTATATTTCCGTAATCATTGTTATTCCAATGAAATTCAGCGGCAATAAAATCTTTCCATGTTAAGGACAAGACTTGTCTGTCAAGATAGTTAATTGTGGTTGCAAAAAAAAGCAAACTGCAGATAGTCCAGCGGTAGTTGCCAATTGATTTTTTGTCTGGTTTCATAATTTGAGATAAGATAAATAAATCTATTTGATTTGTCTTTCTAAAAATGCAATTAAGCAGGAAGTAAAACAAAATGTAATCGATTACAAAAATATATTTTTAAATAATACATTCACAACTATTTTGTATTAAATTTTATTTTTGTTTGTATTTTTGTTTTAGTGTAGTATAGTGT
>CAZMHK010000016.1:0-35504 GCA_964566045.1 uncultured Flavobacterium sp. | reverse complement strand
AAACCAGTCAGTAAATCAAAGTCATATTTTTTATATCATCAATGATTTGAAAGGGATTTAAAACTCTACACTTGTAATTGCTAACTTTGCAAAGCAGCAAAATATAAATACGAATTATAGAATTAAAGCCTAAAACTAGTACTATGTTTAAGAAAAATCAACTGTTGGAATACTTAAAACAATTTAATTTATTTACAGATAGTGAAATAAATGAATTTATAAGTTTAGCGAGTATTTCTACGATAAAAAAAGGAGATTTTTTCATTAAACAAGACGAAATCTGTACCACGCTTTCCTTCGTGAATTTTGGTGTTTTTCGTTCATTCTATTATTCTAATAATGACGAAGAAATAACCTATTGCTTTACCTTTCCTAATTCGTTATTAGTGGCTTATTCTTCATTTATTACACAGAATAAATCAGAAGAAAATTTACAAGCTTTAACCGATTCTGAAATAATTTCAATTTCAAAAAAAGAATTAGAAAACCTTGCGAAATCAAACAATAAATGGTTGAATTTTTTAAAAATAATTGCTGAAAAAGAATATGTTGAACTCGAAAAATGGATATTTAATCATCAAAAATCCAACGCCCAAAAACGATATGTAGATTTGATAAACAACTATCCACAATTTGTGCAACAAATTCCACTTCACTACATAGCTTCCTATCTTGGAATTACTCAAAGACATTTAAGTAGAATAAGAGCATCGATTTAATTTTAGACAAATGTCCTACGTGCTTAGTACGGCAGGAGTGTAATTTTGCACTTCAATTTTAAAATAATTAAATAGATGAAAACAGTAATTTTAATAGGTGCTAATGGGAAAATGGGAAAAGCAGCACTGACAGGTTTAGGAAAACACAAAGTGATTACAGCTGGTCGTTCAAATGACGGTTACGACTACCAAGTTGACATTACTAGTGAAGAATCTTTGAGAAAATTATTCAAGGAGGTTGGTCACTTTGATGCAGTTGTGAATACAGTTGGCGTATGTGAATATGCGACCTTCGAGGAAATGACTGAAGCGCAATGGATGACTACAGTAATGAGTAAAATGATGGGGCAAATCAATATTGTTAGAATTGGTCAGGAATATATTGCTGATAAAGGTTCCTTTACGCTTATTACAGGTATTCTAAACTTAAAACCTATTCCTTTTGCTATTGCAGATGCAACTACAAGTGGTGCCATTGATACCTTTGTAAAATGTGTAGCCTTCGAAATGCCAAGAGGTATTCGTGTAAATTCAGTAAATCCAACAGTTTTAGCAGAAGCTTGGGATGTTTACGGAGATATGATGCCAGGATTTCAACCCGTACCAAGTACATTGGTGGGTAAAGCGTTTGAACGCTCGGTTGATGGATTTATTACTGGTCAAGTGATACTTGTTGATGCATAATTAACAAAAATTACAGCATATAGTCTTTTCAAAAAAGAAATTGACTATATGCTGTTTATTAAAAAAACAAAAAAGAAATGGAATTAAAAATTTACCAAATAGACGCATTTACAGATACCATTTTTGGAGGAAATCCTGCTTGCGTGGTACCTCTTGACAACTGGTTATCAGACGACATCTTGTTGAAAATAACTAAAGAGAATGCCGTTGCAGAAACCGCTTTTTTTGTAGATAAAGGAGAAAAAATCCATTTGCGATGGTTTACGCCAGAAATTGAAATGGATTTGTGCGGTCACGCCACACTTGCAACAGCACATTGCTTAAAGACTTTATTAGACTACAAAAAAGATGAAATTGTTTTCGAAACATTAAGTGGCGACTTAATTGTTAAAGTTGAAGATGGACTATACAAAATGGACTTCCCATCAAGAATGCCTATTGCAGATACTTTACCCGAGACAATTTCAAAATCTTTAAATATCCAACCTAGGGAAATTTTAAAATCAAGAGACTATGTTTTGGTTTATGAAAACGAAACAGCAATTAGAAATATTAAAATTGACCGACAATTGTTTGACCAAATCAACGTTGATCCAGGCGGAGTAATTGTAACCGCAATTGGAGATGAATGTGATTTCGTTTCTCGTTTTTTCACACCACAAGCCTCCATTTTAGAAGATCCTGTAACAGGTTCTGCTCATTGTTCTTTGGTGCCATTTTGGTCAAAAAGACTCGATAAAAAAGTACTTTATGGGCAACAAGTTTCAGAACGAATGGGCAAACTATATTGTGAAGACAAAGGTGACCGAGTTATTATTAGCGGAACAGCAAAAACCTATTCTGTAGGGAATTTTTGGATAGCTTAAAACAATTGCTAGCTCAGGTTTTGCGTCATTCTTAGAAAGGAAAAACGCAGTGCCAATTTTAAATCTATAAATTAAATTACAAACAAATAATTACAAAATAGTATGAAAAAAGGAATTTCAATTTTAGTTGTAATAGTAACAATTTTAGTGGCGTTACTATATTTTCAGTTTAATTATACCAAAAAAACTAATGAATTAGGGAATGCAAATCAAATAGAAGGGCTAACTGTATTTACAGACAATAACCCCATTTTGGAATATGAGTTCCTTGGAACCGTAAAAGTTGACACATCCAAATTACAAGTTGCCGAGTACGATCACTTGCGTGACCAATTGATCATAAAGGCAAAAACACAATTCGCAAATGCACAAGGTATAATTATTACTCCAAAGGATAAAAAAGCTGTGGTTATTCGTTTTAAAAATTAAAATTCAATCACAAAAAAAATTGTTAAATAAAAAAGATAAGAAGATTTATAATTTTTGGTTTACTTGCAATTGCATTCGGATGCAATTGCAAGCAATCAAAAGCAACAAGCAACATTCTTGGGTCAAAAAAGAATGGTATATTTGATCAGCGTTGCTGTTCAAGTAAACAAAGCATTTAATAAAAACTAATTTTAAAAATTCGAAAAATGACAGGACCTGACAAGGATAGTGTTTTTCCTCTAGCGAATTACGACCGACTATGTTTTTTAAAAAATACAATCAAAAACACATAAATGAACTTTCAAATACAGAATAGCAACAACAACGACACCGACGAAATTTTCCGTTTATACAAAATCGCCACTGATTTTCAGAAGACGAGATTTACCAGCCATTGGCCAGAATTTGACAGACAACTTATTGAAACTGAAATTTTAGAAAATAGACAATGGAAAATAGTTGCAGATGGTAAAATTGCTTGTGTATGGGCGACAACTTTTGATGATCCACAAATTTGGGAGGAACGTAACGAAGATCCAGCTGTTTACATTCACCGTATTGCAACAAATCCTAATTTTCGTGGACAAAATTTAGTGAGTAAAATTGTCGAATGGGCAAAAACTTATACCAGTGAAAATCAAAAACAATTCGTAAGAATGGATACAGTTGGCGATAATTCAGGATTGATTAATTACTACACAAAATGTGGCTTTGAGTTTTTAGGTTTATTAAAGCTTAAGAATACCGAAGGACTTCCTGCACATTATGAAAACGCAACGGTAAGTTTATTTGAAATTGACTTAAGGTCTAAATAAAAAATAGGGAATCTGAACTGCGTTGATTTTTAACATGTTCCTAAAACCGCTTTCAAAAGATCCCCTATTTTTTTGACAATTTAGAAGAAGCTTACAAAACACGTTCTCTCGATCTCTATTTTTAAAATAATAGTATATTTGATCAGCGTTGCTGTTCAAGTACACAAAGCTTTTAATAAGATTTGACATTAAAAATTCGAAAAATGACAGGACCTGACAAGGATAGTGTTTTTCCTCTAGCCAATTACGACCGACTGTGTTTTTTAAAAAATACAATCAAAAATCCGAACATCATCGTGGGCGATTATACATACTATGACGACTTTGAAGATGTGTTTAATTTTGAGAAAAATGTAAAATACCATTTCGATTTTATTTGCGATCAACTTGTTATTGGTAAATTTTGCATGATTGCCTCAGGTGCCACTTTTATTATGAATGGCGCCAATCATTTGACCAACGCACTTAGCTCCTATCCGTTTGCAATTTTTGATAACGGTTGGGAACATGCCATGCAAGATAAAAGCTATCCAAACAAAGGAAACATCAACATTGGCAACGATGTTTGGATTGGTTTTAACGCCACGATAATGGCCGGCGTTACCATTGGCGATGGTGCTATTATTGCAGCAAATGCTATCGTAACGAATGATGTTCCGCCCTACACCATTGTAGGAGGAAACCCCGCTCGAGAAATTAAAAAACGATTTCCAGAAGAAGTGATCAGAAAACTATTAGAAATTCAATGGTGGCACTGGCCTATTGAAAAAATAACCCGAAATGTAGAACACCTAACAGCTTGTGATTGGGATAAATTGGTCGAATAACATCAATTTAAAACACAACTATGATCTCAGAAATCTTTGAAATTATCGGTTTACTTTCATCATCAAATATTCCCGAAACAAAGCAAAGTCGTACTGAAAAAGTAATACTTTGCTTTTCCTATTTTACTTTATCTGTTGCTGGGCTTTTGGTAATAGCACAGTACAAAACGGCTGTTCATTCAGGAATTACGTCTGTCGCTCTTTGGTGTTTTATCACGGTAGCAGTCATTTTTACAGTTGTTAGTTTACTGCTTTTTAAAAAGAATAACTGGCTTTCCAATATTCGGTTTTTCACATTCGTAATGCTTTTGACCGCATTGCTGCTTTTATTTTTTTTCGTTTTAATTTTGGCTTACAATCATCTGGTTTAAACGTTTACAATCTCCATTGCCGAAAAATACTAAATGAAAGCCTAGCTTTTTTTAACTAGTAAAACACTTCATCCTACAAAACATAAGGGCAGGAACACCTTTAACATTTTAAAAAATAAATTTAAAAAAATAGCAATTTATTTGATATATCAATTATATTTGTATCAAATAGTAAATAAATGAAAAATACAAATCCCACGGGCACGGTACTTTATACCTTAGAACAGACCATCAAAGAATACCGAAAAATGGCTCAAAAAAATATTAGCTCCATTGTACACGATATCACCGTTGACCAATGTTTGGTTCTCATTATTCTTCACAAAAACCCTCAGTATTCCCAAAAAGAAGTAGCTGAAATGATTTTCAAAGACAATGCTTCGATAACAAGAATTATTGATTTGATGGTAAAAAAGGACTATATCAGTCGGAAAATTCATGAGACTGACAGACGCAAATTCAATCTTGAAATTACAGAAAAAGGAATTGAAACCATTGCTTTACTCACTCCTACCATTCAAAAAAACAGAACAGATGCTCTAGCCGGATTATCTGAAAATGAAATTATTCTTTTGGACCAACTCTTAAATAAAGTACTTACCAATTGTAAAACGGATCATGAAAAATAGAAAACAAACTAGTGTAAGTTTCGCATTGCTCCTATTCACAATTTTGCCAACGATTCTTTTTTGTCAAGAAAACACAGCTGCAGCTATTGAAAAATACATGCAAGCACAGCATGATATTAATCAGTTTAGCGGTACTGTTTTAATATCAAAAAACGACACTGTACTTTTCAAAAAGGCTTATGGATTTGCTGACTACGACCAAAAAATTAAAAATACGATTGATACTAAATTTCAATTGGCATCGGTTACTAAACAATTTACTGCAACGGCAATTCTTCAATTGGTGCAGGAAGGAAAATTATCTCTTAATGATCCGCTAAGTCGTTTCATACCTGACTATCCAAAAGCAGATCAGGTTACCATACACATGCTGTTGTCGCACTCGTCTGGACTAGCCATGGGTTTCAAAAATATTGCAATAAGTACCCTATCTGCTGATTCAGCGTATAACGAAATTAAAAAAATGCCCTATGAATTTGAACCCGGCACAAACACAGCCTACAGTAATATTGGCTATTTTTTATTAGCTAAAATTATAGAATCTGTTTCTGGCGAAAAGTACAGCAGCTATCTTCAAAAACATATATTTGAAAAAGCAGGTATGTACAACTCAGGTGTAATTACTAATGAAGCATTGATTCCCAACAAAGCTAAAAATTATATCAAAGAACAAGATCGCTATGTTAACAACCCTTATATCAATTGGGACATCAACTATGGTCATGATGGTGTGTATGCAACTGTTGATGATTTGGCACTGTGGGACAAAGCGCTTTACGGCACTAGCATTTTATCCGAAAAAATGAAACAACTTATGTTCACTCCCTACAATACACAAAATTGGGGATATGGTTTTGTAATCAATCCATTTTACAATCACGGTCATGAACTGATTGCGCATGACGGAGGCTTTTTTGGAGCTATGACATCCTGTAACCGTTTTACAAAAGATCGCGTTTTGGTCACTGTGCTTTCTAACAATGAATCTCTTTCACACATCATTGCCTACGGACTTTCGGCTATCGTTTTTCAAAAAGAGGTTTCACTACCATACAAACACAAAAAAATAAAAGCAAACCCATCAATCTATAATCTATACACAGGGCAATTTGGCACAATTGAAATCATAAAGATGGATAACAAACTTTATTACAACAGTGACGAACTAGAGCTCATCCCTGAATCAAAAACAAAATTTTTTAGATCAGATGACAATGATAGAACAGTAGAATTTTTAGCGGACAAAAAGGGCGATTACAATACAATTGTGGTCACTAAAGGAGGTGTGAAAGAAATCTTCACTAAAAACAAACCTTAAATAGAAACAAAATCCACAACATAATTTTTTCAACTAATCATTTTAAGTTTTGCAAGAAAAGAAATTGTATTTTAGTTAACAAAAAGAATTACATGCAAAATAATTATTCCATTAATCATTACTGCAATTCGAAAACCAAAAATGCAACTACCTATGAAACCTAAAAAAAATAGTCTCCTTTGTCAATTGCTGATTACTCTATTGCTTATTGCCTTACCTTACAAAGTATTATGCCAAGAGAGCACTGACTATACAACCGTAAAAACCGCTATCGAAACTGTAAAAATACCTGGGAAATGGCAAATATTAAATACCACTGCAGATTCAGGGCAAACCTATTTAAAAAATAATGAAGGAATTATTATTGCCGTGGCAAGAAACCCCATGAAAGCTTACCCGTTTTACAAGAATTCAGCAACTGCATTTGAAAACGTTACTCTTTTTTACCAATGGGATTCAGATTACTACAGAGAACAAAAAATGAATGTATCGAAAATAAAGGAAAATGCATCATTTGGTTACATTATCTGGAAATACAACGACAAAAAACTAGATAACCTTTTTCTGTTTGGCGCAAGCAACAATAACTTTTTAAATTTATTGGTGTACACCAAAAGTTGGTCTGAACCTGAAAAAATCTTATTTTTAGAAAACGTATTTACACTAAACCGATAACAAAAAAAGTAATACCAATTATTTTAGCACTACTACAGTTATGACTTTCAAAACTCGAATAATTCTTTTGATTCTTCTACAATGTACACTTTTTTTTGGTCAACAAAAGCCAATGAAAATTGAATATTTTTATCCAAAAGATGAGGCTACCTTTAATACGCAAAACGAAGCAATCACTTTTAATTATGAACCTGCGACATTTGGCAAAACTACAATGATCGTGCATTGCGAGAGTTTTTGGGGGACTTTTGATTTTATTTTTAAGAAAAAAGTACTGAACTTGACCCGCATTCTAGACTTTCAATCAACCAGTGTAGAGGAAGTATACGATTTCAAGACCAAAAAATGGAAGCTAAGCAACAACTCTAATTCTTATCCACCAAATAATGAAAAACCAAAAGATACTACTATTTATAGCACCCACAACTTGTACGCGTTAGTTTTGGCTCATGACCATGGTGGCGTGTTGCAGAAAGCCATATTCCAAGACTTTGGCAACGAGATTTATTGGCCTGAATTTGATTACCCAAATTGTACAATATCGGACGAGGATAAAGATGGTAAACCCGAATTCTATCTTACATACAAAGGCAACTCAGACGGACTAGACGCCAAACCAATTAAGCAAATAATTTACTCCTTTAAAGAAAAAGAGCTTGCAAAAAGCAAGGCAACAGCTTTTCTGCCTGCAGGAAATCCAGAAGATACTTTTTATGTAGAGCACGATAACAACTGGAAAATATTAACATCAGCAATAAAAGTAAAAAGTAAAAAAATAATTGACTCCTACAAGAATTGAGCGCTGAAGCGGCTCAATTTATGATTAACATAACAACATCATTTTTGAGAAAATCAAATAGCCAATTACCTAGCAGCAAATAATACAATCGCATCAAGTATAATTAAAGACGATGTATTTACTTTCTAATTTTAACGTACTAAATCGTATTATTTTTTTAACTTCGATCAGCTGAAGTTGCAAAGTAGTCCACTAAAAACTGCTCACCAATTAAAAAAACTAACTACATTACTAACATGAAAAAAAACACGATATCCGATTTGTCAAATGAAAAATTATTACAACGAGAAAAATCTTTGAAAGGAGTGCTTATTGGTTTTGGTATTCTATTCATTATTGCTATTGGCGCAACGATGAGTCTTTATGCAAATAAACCTTTTAACCCAATTTTATTTGTACCAAGCTTTATTTTCCCCCTTACCATGCTACCCGTTTTTGTGCTATACAATAATATCAAAACTGAAAAAAAATCTAGAAAAATATAATTTAACGATATGGAAGTGTCCTGCTCCAACTGTAACCAAAACATTACTGCACACTTTTGTGCAAACTGTGGTCAAAAAAAATACAAACGCATTGACAAAAAATATATTTGGGATGAAATTCAATATACTTTTTTACATACAAATAAAGGATTTCTCTACTCTGTTAAAAAGATAATTCAAAATCCAGGAAAAACAGCCAAAGAATTTATTGACTGTAACCGTGTAAACCATTATAAACCTATTTTACTTTTGTTTGTTTTGAGCGGTATCTCGGCATTTATTAGTTTTAAAGTTATTGGTTTTGGAGAAATTAGTGCAAATGCCCTCGCAAATGAGCAGGTAACCAAATCATTTATGACAAAATATATGTCATTTGCTTCAAGTTACTCAACATTTCTCATTCTATTGAGCATCCCCTTTTATGCTTTTTGCACCAAGATAGCATTACGCAAATGGGGCCACAATTACTACGAACACATCATTATTAATACGTATTTGATGTGTTTTTATACCCTTTTATCACTCTTAGTGCTTTACCCGTTAATGTACATTTTTAAATCTAACGAAACACTTATTTTACAATTATCAAATTTTTCGATCATCAGCTTACCAGTAATCTTTGTTTGGATGTGTCGCCATTTATATCCAGATAAAACACTGAAAGCAATTCTTTTTGGAATGATAGCTGTAATTGTTTTATTAATAGTGACTTTCTTGTTAATAATTATCCTAGCAATACTTATTGGTTTTCTAATTGCAATTGCCAATCCAGAAGCATTCAAGCATTTGATACCTAAGAAATAGGAAATTGCTGTTTGACTTTCTTAAAGGAAAGGAACAATACCTAATTTAAAATTTTGAGATCTGAAAGACTAGCACAATAAAAAATTTGCGAAATAAACAATATAGTAGTAAAAGTCTTAGTTTACAGGTAAATAAAAAAGCGTTTTTTAGCGTAATTTGCTTAAAAGAAATTTAATATGCGATTACTAATTATTTATATCTGCTTTTGTTTTTTCAGTTGTACAAGTAAAAAAAATATAAAAGATCCAGCAGCAGAACTAGCACTAGAAAAGAAAGTTAGGCCTGTGCATGATACAATAGGTTTTACAAAATACAGTTGGCAACTAGATTCTATTTATAACCGTTTAGGGATTAAGGATTCTAAAAATAAAATGCAATGGAAAGCAGCTATAAGTCCGCATGACGATTATAAATACGCCGGACGCTTGTACTACGAATCGCTGAAAGGAATTAATGCCAACACGATTATTTTAATTGGTGTTGCACATCGCGCTCGGAACTTTAAACTTCAAGACAAAATCATCTTTGGAGATTTCACACATTGGCAATCGCCTTATGGTGATTTAAAAGTGTCTGATTTAAATGCGGAAATCATGGCGCAACTTCCAAAATCTTCCTACCTAGTTAATAACGATATGCAAGAGTTAGAACATTCCTTAGAAGCTATAGTACCTTTTTTACATCGCAAAAACAAGAACCTACAAATTATTCCGATACTGGTGCCATACATCAGTTACGAAACGATTGATAGCATAAGCGATGCACTTTCTGAGGTGGTGTCAAAAATTTTAAAAGAAAAGCATCTTAAATATGGAAAGGGCGTCGCAGTTGTCATATCGAACGATGCGGTACATTATGGCAATGAAGAATGGAGTGGCGATTTAGCCCCTTTTGGATTTGATGATGAAGGCACCAAAAAAGCTAGGGCTTTGGATATGGAGATTATCGAGAAGTGTTTAATAAACGAAATTAGTACAGAAAAAGTAAAAAACTTTACCGAATACACCGTAAAAAATACAGATTACAAAGAATATAAATGGGTTTGGTGTGGTCGTTATTCGGTGCCTTTTGGAGTGAGTTTTACCAATAAACTAAATCAGGCATTAAACAACAAACCGGTGAAAGGGACTTTTTTAAATTATGCCTCAAGCATTGATCATGAACTTATAAAAGTAGAAGATTTAAGTATGGGAACTACGGCTATAGCTACTCAAAAACACTGGGTAGGTTATGCAAGTATCAAATACGAATAGAAATAAAATCTTGAGGGTTAAGAAATCTTTTTTTGCGTTCTGCCCGTTTTTATTTCCATTTCAAAAAACATACTTGCTAGATACTCGTATTTATTATAGATCATAATTTCACAAAAACACTGTAGTTTTAAAATTCAGAAAAACTAAAACAACTTCATTTTGAACACAAGTAACTTTGGTTTGGATACAAGCTTCATGTGAAAAGCGATGAACTTTGCTGCTTAACATTAAGTAAATAGAAATGAAGTACAATATCTTAGGAAACACTGGATTACAAGTTTCGAGCTTGTGTTTAGGCACAATGAATTATGGTGGTAAAGGATTTTTTGGTTACATGGGAAATCTGGACCAAACATCGGTTGATGAACAAATAAAAATGGCAATTGATGCTGGTGTAAATTGTATTGATACCGCCAATATTTATTCTGAAGGACTTTCAGAAATAATGATTGGTAATGCCATTAAAAATCTGGGAATTGACAGGAATGATTTGATTCTAGCTACAAAAGTTAGAGGTACAACAGGAACCACACCCAACAGCTTAGGACTTTCTAAAAAACACATTCTCCAAGAAGTAGAGGCAAGTTTAAAAAGACTTGGGACAGATTATCTTGATTTGTACCAAATCCACACTGCCGATCCTTTAACGCCTATTGAAGAAACCCTGCGCACTTTAGACGATTTAGTTCGAAGTGGTAAAATTCGTTATTTTGGAGCAAGTAATCTTAGTGCTTGGCAAATGATGAAAGGTTTGTCTTATTCGCAGTACAATGGTCTCGATCGCTTTGCATCTTTGCAGGTTAATTACTCCTTAGACGTGCGAGATGTTGAACGGGAAATTGTTCCCATGTTGCTAGACCAAAAAGTCGGGATGATGGTTTGGAGTCCGTTAAGCGGCGGCTTACTCACTGGAAAATACCAAAGAAATGGTCAGAAAGACGAAGGCCGATTGAACAGTTTTCCCTTCCCTCCTTTTCACGAGGAAAGAGCTTATGATGTGCTAGACGTACTAGTTCCTATGGCTGCAGAAAAAAACACATCAGTTACACAACTTGCCTTGGCTTGGGTCATGCAGCAACCCGCAGTCAGTACCGTAATTATTGGAGCTACAAAACCTCATCAATTGCAAGACAATCTTAAAGCTACAGATGTTGTCTTTACTGCTGACGAATTAATCCAACTAAATAAGGTGAGCGATTTACCAGTAGAATACCCAGGAAATGTACTTGATATCATGACTTTGGACAGAAGATCTGGAATTGACTTTCAAAAAAGCTAAATTTACCACATAATTATGCAGGCAATCCAAACTATTGCCTGCTTATTTTGACTATGAAAAATACCAGCTCAAATATTATTGCTATTGCTTCGGTACAAAAATTACACGACTTTTTAGGCCTTTCTAGTCCTTTGAATCCTTTAATTACAGTGATTGATCATGCTTTAACCTCAAAATTCAATACGACGATTAACGACAAACTAAGTTTAGATCTCTTCAATATTTCTATTAAAAGAAGCTTTAAAGGGCAATTAAAATATGGTAAAAACACCTATGATTTTGATTCAGGCAGCATGTCATTCATTGCGCCCAATCAAATTATAGGACTGGATAACGCTGAAAATATTAACCAAGACGGATGGTCTTTACTCTTTCACCCGGATTTGATTCGTGCATATCCTTTGGGAAAAATTATTAAAAATTATGGGTATTTCAGCTACGAGGAAAACGAAGCCCTACATCTTTCAGAGGAAGAAGAGCGCACCATAGAGACTATTATAGACAATATCAAAAAAGAAATACACGCTCGTTTAGATCGTTTTAGCCAAGATGTTTTGGTATCAAACCTAGAATTGTTAATGAGCTACGCTAACCGATTTTACAACAGACAATTTATTTCCAGAAAAATGGCTTCGAACGACTTGCTGAGTCAATTTGAACTGCTACTTAACCGCCATTTTGCCCCAGAAACAATGACGAAAATCCCAACTGTCGAAGAGTTAGCTGTACAGCTACATGTTTCCGCTGCTTATTTAAGTGATATGTTACGTAGTACAACAGGTCAAAATACCCAGCAACACATTCACAATCAAATTATTGAAAAAGCCAAACATATTTTAACCACGACTAATCTGAGCAGCAGTGAAATTGCTTATGCACTAGGGTTTGAGTATCCGCAATCTTTTAGTAAATTATTTAAAAACAAAACGACTTTCACCCCTACTTCCTACCGTACAAGTTTCCATTAAAAACATCAAATTCGGGGATAGCTTTAAAAGTGAAGTTATATAATTAGCTATATTTTTTACTCGTTTTTTTTGGTTTTGAATTAGGAAGGATTCTCTTCAAAATACCGTTTTTCAATTCTTTTAATATCTTTTATAGATTTTTTGGTCCACTCCAAACGTTTTTCTAGAATTTCGTTTTCGCTTAAGTGCCAGTCAATGTTGGAATTGCGCAATCTATTGGTTAGGTTTTGGATGATGATTGCAGCCGAAACGGAGATATTCAAACTTTCGGTAAAACCTACCATCGGGATTTTTAAAAAACCATCGGCACGTTGCAAGATTTTCTCAGATAAACCGTCGCGTTCGGTTCCAAAAAATAACGCGCTTGGTTTACTGATGTCAAAATCTTCCATCAAACAATCGTTGTCGTGTGGCGTGGTAGCAATGATTTGATACCCTTTGTTTTTTAAAGTGTCAACACAAGTTGTTACACTGTCGAAAGTGTTAATGTCAACCCATTTTTGGGCGCCCATGGCAATTTCTTTATCGATACTTTTTCCGTAGCGCTGTTCAATTACGTTCAGTTCTTGAATTCCAAAAACCTCGCAACTACGCATAACAGCACTCGTATTGTGCATTTGAAATACATCTTCAACAGCTATGGTAAAATGTTTGGTTCTGTTTTGCAATACTTTCAAGAATTTCTCTTTGCGATTATCGGTGAGGATATTTTCAAGAAACTCGAGATATTTTAAATCGATCATGTGGGATTATTTTTTGGCAAAAATAGTAAAAAAGAGTAGTTTTATATTTTAAAGAACAGCGCGTATTGATCTCTTACGAATTGTGCTTTGAAAGTTAAACGAAGTACACTTACGGGATTTGCGTGAGGGATTGATGCGGCATCCTTTATGGGCTTTTTTTGCCCATAAAGATATAGCAGAAAGCCCGGTCGCCTCGGCGAACACGCCCAAAAAAAATAGAACATGAAAAAGAAATTAGTAGTTTTGACTGGCGCTGGAATTAGTGCTGAAAGTGGTATTAAAACGTTTCGGGATAGTGATGGACTCTGGGAAGGACATAACGTTCAAGATGTGGCTACGCCCGAAGGTTGGCATAAAAATCCGACTTTGGTACTTGATTTTTACAACCAAAGGCGCCGACAGCTCAAAGAGGTTACTCCTAATGCAGCTCATTATATTTTAGCTGAATTGGAGTCGGAATTTAATGTGCATATCATCACTCAAAATGTAGACGATTTGCACGAGCGCGCTGGCAGTTCGCAAGTATTGCACCTGCACGGGGAATTGTTGAAAGTGCGCAGTACACGCAACCCCGATTATATTTTGAACTGGACCGAAGATTTGAATTTTGGCGACTTTGATGAAAATCAAAATCAATTGCGTCCGCACATTGTGTGGTTTGGCGAAGAAGTTCCTGCACTTGAAGAAGCGGTTGCAATTACAGAAACTGCTGATTATTTTGGCGTGATAGGCACCTCGTTACAAGTGTATCCAGCGGCAGGTTTGATTGATTTTACCAAAGTGACAACTCCATTATTTTACATTGACCCCAAACCGATTAAAATTCCGAATTTGAGAAATCAACTGCAGGTAATTCCTGAAGTGGCTTCAAAAGGTGTTGAAATCATGAGAAATAAATTACTACATAAAATACAATAAGAATGGCAATGACAATGGTAATAGCAATGGCAAAAAATCAATTATTGGAGCAATAAAAGTCTAAACTTATCATCCATTACTTGTAACTTATAACTATTTTTGTGCCTTTCGAACAAACAACTAAACAATGACTACTTTAAACGAATTGAATGCTATTTCTCCAATTGATGGAAGATATAGAAATAAAACCCTTTCTTTAGCTCCATTTTTCTCTGAAGAAGCTTTGATCAAATACCGCGTACTAGTTGAAATTGAATATTTCATTGCTTTGTGCGAAGTGCCTTTGCCACAACTTGCTGGGGTGAGTTCGGATTTATTTGAAAGTTTACGCAACATTTACCAAAACTTTTCGACAGAAGATGCCCTTTGGATTAAAGAAACAGAAAAAGTAACCAACCACGATGTAAAAGCGGTAGAATACTTTATCAAAGATGCTTTTGAAAAACTGGGTTTATCACAATACAGAGAGTTCATTCATTTTGGGTTAACTTCCCAAGACATTAATAATACTGCGATTCCGCTATCTACAAAAGAAGCTTTTGAAAAAGTATACATGCCCTCGTTAATTGCTTTGACAGCAAAGTTGAAAGAATTAAGCGTGGAATGGAAAGACGTACCTATGTTGGCACGCACACACGGACAACCTGCCTCACCAACTCGTTTGGGTAAAGAAATTGGAGTTTTTGTAGAACGATTAGAGGAACAAATGCGTTTGTTATTCAATATTCCTTTTGCAGCTAAATTTGGTGGCGCTACCGGAAATTACAATGCACACCATGTTGCCTATCCACAAATTGATTGGAAACAATTTGGCGGAAAATTCGTAGAAGATATTTTAGGTTTGCACCACTCTTTCCCAACCACACAAATCGAACATTACGATCATTTTGCAGCGTTTTTTGATGCGTTAAAAAGAATAAACACTATCATTATTGACTTGGATAGAGACATTTGGACGTATGTTTCAATGGAGTATTTCAAGCAAAAGATAAAAGCAGGTGAAATAGGATCATCAGCCATGCCGCACAAAGTAAACCCAATTGATTTTGAAAACTCAGAAGGTAACTTAGGAATTGCCAATGCTATTTTTGAGCACCTTTCGGCAAAATTACCAATTTCAAGATTGCAACGTGATTTAACTGACAGTACCGTTCTTAGAAATGTGGGTGTGCCAATAGGTCATACCATCATAGGATTTGAAGCTACCTTGAAAGGATTAAATAAATTACTCTTGAACGAACCTAAATTTCACGAAGATTTAGAGAAAAACTGGGCTGTTGTAGCAGAGGCAATTCAGACAATTTTGCGTCGTGAAGGATATCCAAATCCATACGAAGCCTTGAAAGGATTGACACGAACTAATGAAGCGATTGATAAAAACGCCATTCATGGTTTTATTGCAACTCTAGATGTATCTGAAGCTATAAAAGCCGAATTAATGCAAATTACACCTAGCAATTTCTTGGGAATCTAAACCTCGATTTTGTTATACTTTTCTAAAATCTGCTTTTGTCACTTGATAAAAGCAGATTTTTTTGTTATTTTAGTCAAAATTCAAAATTTATGTTTCCCTTTTTATCCACTTCAATAGTTCATTTACCCGATTTAATAACTGATTTAGGTTTAATCCTAATCACTGCTGCCATAGCTGTTTTGTTATTTCGAATTATGAAACAGCCTTTGGTTTTAGGGTACTTGGTTGCTGGTTTTTTAGCCAGTTCTGAATTTGATTTTTTCCCAACTGTAAAAGATGTTAATAGTGTAAAAGTTTGGGCCGAGATAGGCGTTATTTTTTTACTGTTCAGTTTAGGACTCGAATTCAGTTTTAAAAAACTGGTAAAAGTAGGCGGAACAGCGTCTATCACAGCGTTTACACAAATTATTTCATTAGTTACCTTAGGCTTTTTTACCGGTCAGTTTTTGGGTTGGAGTACAATGAACTGTATTTTTCTAGGCGTGATATTATCTATCTCATCAACTACCATAATTTTAAAAACCTTTGATGAACTGGGCGTAAAATCGCAAAAGTTTGCTGGAAACGTAATCGGTTCTCTTATTGTTCAAGATATTATTGCCATTTTGATGATGGTTTTGCTCTCAACAGTTGCTGTAAGTCAGCAGTTTTCCGGAATGGAATTAGTACAGTCCGTTTTAAAACTTATTTTCTTTTTGACAATTTGGTTTGTAGTCGGAATCTTTTTTATACCAACATTATTAAAAAAGGCCAAACATTTATTAACCGATGAAATGATGTTGATTATTTCATTGGCCTTGTGTTTACTAATGGTGATTTTTGCCGCAAATGTTGGTTTTTCCCCGGCCCTTGGTGCCTTTATCATGGGATCTATCATTGCCGAAACCACACAAGCAGAACACATAGAACATCTGGTAAAACCTGTAAAAGACTTATTTGGTGCGGTGTTTTTTGTATCTGTGGGAATGTTAATTGATCCCAATACACTACTAGAATATGCTTTTCCAGTGGCTGTTTTGACATTAATCGTAATCTTTGGGCAATCCATCAGTTCTACAATAGGTTCATTGCTATCCGGACAACCGCTTAAACAATCCATACAATCCGGTATGAGTTTGTCTCAAATTGGAGAGTTTTCATTTATCATCGCCACATTGGGAACCACCTTAAAAGTAACTAGTGATTTTTTATATCCTATCGTAGTAGCCGTATCTGCAATTACCACTTTTACCACACCTTTTATGGTCAAGTTTGCAGAACCTTTCTCGGTTTTTGTCGAAAAGAAACTTCCTAAAAGATGGGTGAAAAGAATTCAACTCTACAGCTCCAATACCGAAGAAATAAAATCATTAAGCAATTGGCAAATTGTAATGCGAAGTTATCTCACACAAGTCGTGCTGCACTCTATCATTATTGTTGCTATTATTTTACTTTCGTCAAATTTTATACTTCCATTAGTAGAAGATTCAAAATTTGGAAATGCTATTGCGGCACTTATCACATTGATTATATTATCACCATTCTTGTGGGCGCTTTCATTAAGAAGAGTTGCGGTACAAGAAGTTCAAATTTTATTGGAGCAAAAAAAGCATTATGGTCCAATTATCATGCTAGTGCTTTTTAGAATTGCTCTTTCTCTATTTTATGTTGGCTTTATTTTAAATACTTTTTTCTCTGCAGGGATTGCTGCAATTGCGTTTTTAATTGCCATAGGTGCTTATATCTTATTCCCAAAAAAATTACATGCCGTTTATCATAAAATTGAAGATCATTTTATGACTAATTACAATGATCGAGAAATTAAAAAAGAAAACAAACGTCAAAATACGCTCTCTCCTTGGGATGGTCACATGACAGAGTTCGAAATTGCCAAAGAATGCAATTTAGCTGGAAAAACTCTTGAAGAATTAAAAATTAGAGAACAGTTTGAAATCAACATCGCCTCAATTAAAAGAGGAGAGGTAGTAATTAATATTCCTTTGAAAACTGAAAGATTGTTTCCTGGAGATGAAATAAGTATCATCGGAACGGATAAACAAGTTAAGGAATTTAAAATCTACCTGGATAAAAATGAAGTTGATGTTGCCCAAAAAGTGGTTGAGACTGACATTATCCTTCAAAAACTAGAACTAAAAAACCGTGTTTGTATCGGGAAAAGCATTCGAGAATCACAAATTCGAGAAAACACCCATGGTATTATTGTTGGGATTGAACGCAACGGAAAACGTATGTTAAATCCTGAATCTCACTTGGTATTAGAGGAAAGTGATATTTTATGGATTGCAGGCGAGAAGAAAAAAATAGCCGCCTTTTTGAGGGCTTAGTTTAACTTCAATAAAAAAAACATTAAGAAAATTACGTTTCAACAGCTATTGAAATCTTGTGTAATTTTCTTAATGGTTTTAATTTATTGCAATCCTTCAACTATCTCAAATAGTCATCTGAAATTATCTCAGAAACTATCTTGAATAATTCGGAGCTTCTTTTGTAATGGTTACGTTATGTGGGTGACTTTCATTGATTCCACTAGCAGTAATGCGAACAAAACGCCCTGTTTCTTGCAAAGTAGGAATGTCTTTTGAACCACAATATCCCATTCCGGCACGAAGACCACCTATAAATTGTTGCATACTTTCGTTCAGCTCTCCTTTGTATGGCACACGACCTACAATTCCTTCCGGAACTAATTTTTTTACATCATCTTCTACATCTTGAAAATATCTGTCTTTTGATCCTTCTTGCATGGCTTCAACTGAACCCATACCACGGTAGGATTTGAATTTACGTCCTTCAAAAATGATTGTTTCTCCTGGAGACTCCTTAGTACCAGCTAATAAAGATCCTAGCATTACACAATCAGCACCTGCAGCAATCGCTTTTGGTATATCACCAGTGTAACGAATTCCACCATCAGCAATAACTGGAACTCCTGTTCCTTTGATAGCAGCAGCTACTTCAAGCACGGCAGAAAATTGAGGAAAACCAACTCCAGCAACGATACGAGTAGTACAAATTGAACCAGGTCCAATTCCTACTTTTACTCCATCAGCGCCATTTTCAACTAAATAGCGAGCAGCCTCAGCAGTAGCAATATTCCCTACAATTACGTCGATCTGTGGGAATTTAGATTTTACTTCTTTTAAAGTATTCACTACACCTTCTGTATGTCCGTGAGCGGTATCAATAATAATAGCATCTACACCTGCATTTACAAGTGCTTCGGCTCTTAAAACTGCATCACCAGTTACTCCAATAGCTGCAGCAACACGTAAACGTCCATAAACATCTTTGTTGGCGATCGGTTTTTGGGTTAATTTGGTAATGTCTCTGAAAGTGATTAAACCTACCAATTTATAATCTGCATTTACAACAGGTAATTTCTCAATTTTGTAACCTTGTAAAACAACTTCGGCTTGTTCTAATGAAGTTCCTTCGGCAACAGTAACTAGGTTTTCGCTAGTCATTACCTCAACAATTGGACGAGCACCGTTTTTTTCAAAACGTAAATCACGATTTGTTACAATTCCTTTTAATATTTTATTTTCATCAACAATTGGAATACCTCCAATACCAAATTCTTTCATGGCATTTTTAGCATCTGCAACAGTAGAACTTAATGGTAAAGTTACTGGATCGATAATCATACCAGACTCCGCACGCTTTACTTTTCTCACTTTTGCAGCTTGTTGCTCAATAGTCATATTTTTATGCAAAACACCAATTCCACCTTCTTGAGCCATAGCAATTGCCATAGCACTTTCAGTTACTGTATCCATAGCAGCAGATACAATAGGAACATTTAGTGTAATGTTTTTAGAAAACTTTGATTGAATACTCACTTCGCGAGGAAGCACATTTGAGTAATTGGGAACTAATAGAACATCATCGTAAGTTAATCCTTCACCGATAATCTTAGAGTTGTGTGCGATCATTGCAATTGTAGTTGGAGTTTAATTGCGTGCAAATATAGACAATCTTAGGCTAAAAATAAACATAAAATCAAATAAATGCGAAACAACCACTAATTAACAAGCCTTTAACATGCTTTTTGCAACTGGTTAAACTCAATCAAAGAATTATACGTACTCTCTCAAAAAAGTATTTCGAAAGTGCAACTTCATAGCCACTCAATCAGCGAAATAATTAAGAAGAATTACTGCCTATCTAACCATTACATTTAGTCCAAGCTGAAAACTAAGACTATTCGCTTTACTCAAATCCCGATACTCTAATAAATTATCGGCCATTAAATAGAAATTGATAGGCCCTGCTGTCGTAGACAAGCCCAAACCAATGTTTGAACTCGAATACGTATCAAAAGTATAAGTTGCTTTGGCTTGTAGGCCTTTCAGAATTTTTCTTGAAAAATAGGTTGTTAACGCATATACTGGAACGCGAGGTGTTGACATTATAAAAAGCTGTGCGCCAACAGCACTTTTGTAAACGGTCTCATTTAGAGATCCATTGCAATTGCAATTTTCATCTTGATCTTCATCAAAAGAATATTGAAAAGAGCCATTTAACTTAATTGGTCTCCAAGTTGTATATTTAGCATTGATAGTGTCCAAAGGAATAGCATCCTGAAATTCTTGATAAATATTCTCGGCTGATTCTCCTGAACTAAAACTAGGCACTATACCGCGATAATTGTATCTACCCTTAAAAGTATAACTTTCAACGTCTTTGGTATGGCTTATGAATCCAACATCAAGAATACTACCTGTAATTTGAATATTTTTTTGAGGATAATAAGTAAAACCAGCATCAAAACCCAGTCCTAGATTACCTCCCAAAAGCAATCCTTTGCGGATGTCTTTGCCTGCGTCTGCATTATTGTCTTCCTCTCCATATTTTGCTACTCCAGAGGTATTGAGCTGCATATTAGCATAAATCGACTGATCATACACTCCTGTATTTGATGGTCCCGTAAAAATAAAACCCGAATTATTAATGGAATTTGCGTTGTAAATACTAGAATATATTTTGGCTCGAGCCCCTAAAATAAAGTTTTTAGAAATGGCTTTTCGAACACCAAGATGCCATACTGATAATACTTCCGCTTTTGCATTGAGGTCGCCCAAATCAAAAATTTTCCCTAAATAATTACTATTCCCTTCTAGTGCCAAAATAGCCAAATCTTTAGGCATATAGCTGATCATATCAAATTCTTGATAAATTCCGAAGGACACAAAAGTGTCAGATTGATCTCTTCTTTGCCCAGAAATCCTGAAACCACCACTAATTAATTCTAGCTCTTGGCGTAATGCAAAATGATCATTCCTAGTGGTTGACGACACTACGTTTTGAAGTTTTGACGTAAAACTCGTTCCGTCATTTGCAAAAAGATCAAAAGCAGAAAAGCCAGTCGAACCAACATTTGCTGAAATACCTGACAATAAAGGCACTCCTGCATACCATTTATAATTTACATCCGCTCCAGGATTCGTCATCGCTGATTGCGGAATCGAAGTGAAGTTATACAGAATTTGCTTGCTTTGCGACCATGCAGCACAACTTATTAGAGCTACAAGCGAGAGAAATACCTTTTTCATTCTACTACAAGATAAGCGGTTACACCTGAGCGCAAAATTAATTTTCCTGAACTCGTCTCTGTCAAAGGAGCTCCAGACTGCATGCGCAAACCAAAAGCAATTTTAGTAGTACGCTTTAGCAAATCCAACTCTACATTTTCAAAAACATCGGTTCGATTCACCTTATTGGTTGTTCCTGAAAACGCTGGAACAGAAAAATTTGCTCGATAAACAACGTTGTTATCTCGATCTAAAAAAACATATTCAATATCAAAAGCACGATTGATGGTATTTTCGATCTCTGTAAAAAGATCTACTTTATTTAAATTTTCTCTAAAGAATTTATCCGTAAAAACATCTACGGTTGCAACATCAAAAACAATATTTTGCTCCGCACCGTTAATTACAAAATCGGGGGCTGGTACATCAAAAAAAGCTAGATTGGCTATAAAAACAGGCTCCAATTTAATAGTATTGACTTGATCAAAATCTAAATCACTGCTACAGCAAAGACAACTCAGACCCACTGCAACAACGGCAAAAAAACGTTTTAAAGCTGTTATTTTCATATTATTAAGTATTTAAATATATATTATTCTCTTACTGTATCCTAACGTTGTACAACCTAAAATCGTATTTGTATTTAGCCCCTATCAAAAAGTATTAATGGTATTCACCAAATAATTTTGAAGCTTCATTGTAAGCACTCTCAAAACTCATTGGACTCATCCCAGAATATTCTTTTTGAGCTGTAAAATAAGACAAAAGTTTTTCAGTTGGCATGTTACCCGTTAATTGATCAGTTGCCATCGGACAGCCGCCAAAACCTTGTATTGCACCATCAAAACGGCGACATCCCGCTTTATAAGCTGCATCTATTTTTTCAAACCATTTATCAGGAGTGGTATGCAAATGTGCTCCAAATTCTATTTCTGGGTATTGCGGAATTAATTCCGAAAACAAATAAGATATCACATCAGGAGTTGAACTACCAACAGTATCCGAAAGAGACAAAATTTTAACGCCCATCGAAGCTAATTTTTGTGTCCACTCACCCACAATTTCTACATTCCAAGGATCACCATACGGATTTCCAAATCCCATCGAAAGATAGGCCACTACTTCTTTATTAGATTGATCTGCAATATTTAAAATTTCGTGTAAAGTAACTAAAGATTCAGCAATCGTTTTATGGGTATTTCGCATTTGAAAATTTTCAGAAATTGAAAATGGAAACCCCAGATATTGAATTTCAGCGTGAGTAGCAGCAGTCGCCGCGCCTTGTGTATTAGCAATAATGGCCAACAGTTTACTTTTGGTTTGTGATAAATCCAACTGTGCTAAAACTTCGGCGGTATCTTGCATTTGTGGAATCGCTTTGGCTGAAACAAAACTTCCAAAATCGATACTATCAAATCCAACACGTAAAAGTGCTTGCAAATAACTTACTTTTCTGTCGGTAGGTATAAAGGGCTTAATGCCTTGCATGGCATCGCGCGGACATTCTATAATTTTTATTGACTCCATAGAAAATCAAAGATAAAAAAACAATTAAGATAAAAAAACGAAACTGTTACCCGAATTCTTTGCTTACTTGCTTTTTAAGAGTTGCTCATTTATGGCCTTGATTAAAGCAGGGCCTTCGTAGATAAATCCAGTGTACAATTGCAATAAACTAGCACCTGCCTCAAGTTTTTCGATGGCATCTGCAACAGTGTGAATACCTCCTACTCCAATAATAGGAAATGCTTTATTGCTCTTTTCACTTAAAAACCGAATCACTTCTGTCGCTCTTTTTGTTAATGGCTTACCTGACAGACCTCCCATTTCAGATTGATTTTCGGATTGTAATCCCTCTCTAGAGATGGTGGTATTCGTTGCAATCACGCCCGCTATTTTAGTCTCAGCAACAATATCTATAATGTCTAAGAGCTGCTCATCAGTCAAATCTGGTGCTATTTTCAACAGAATCGGTTTCTCTTTGGGCATGGTCTTATTTTGATTTTGCAGCGTTTGCAATAGCGCTGTCAGAGGCTCTTTGTCTTGTAAAGCTCTTAAATTGGGCGTATTTGGCGAGCTCACATTTACCACAAAATAATCTACATGGTCGTACAGTGCCGCAAAACAATATTCATAATCTAATGTAGCCTCTTCATTGGGTGTCAATTTATTTTTACCAATATTGCCACCAATTAAAACTCCATTATTGCGTTGCAATCGCAATACAGCAGCATCTACTCCGCCATTATTAAACCCCATTCGATTAATAATTGCTGAATCTTCTTTTAAACGAAATAACCTTTGTTTAGGATTACCATCTTGCGCTTTTGGCGTTAAGGTTCCAATTTCAATAAATCCGAATCCAAAATGCGACAATTCTTTGTATAATTTGGCATCTTTATCAAATCCTGCGGCGAGACCAACAGGGTTTTTAAACTTAAGACCAAAAACTTCTTTTTCGAGTCGTTTATCCTCTACAGCATACAATTGTTTAAGAAACCATGGCATAGCCGGTATTTTCGATAAAAATCGAATAGCCGAAAAAGTGAAATAATGAACCTGCTCTGGATCAAAGCAAAAAAGAATTGGACGGATGATAATTTTGTACATAAATAAGTAGTTGCGTGGTCACAAAAATAGAATTCTCTGACCGATTTTTACCCATTTCAACCAAAAAATATACACTAAATAATAAGAACCATGGTTTAGAAATGAGAGCTATTTTCATTTATCAGAAAAGGTAAAGCACAAAAAATCAAATAAAAATAAAAAAAGTATAAATTTGGTAATGTAGCACCTGACAAATAACACAATGGCACAGTTATAGTGCCTTATAAAAAAGTATCTTTACTAACAAGATGCGTTTTTTTGAATCATTTAAAAATAACTTTTATGAAAATTAAATTTATCACCACTCTGGCATTGCTTATAACTTCTCAATTATTTTTTGCTCAAGAAGTTAAAAGAGACAGTATTCCGTCAAAAGCGACAATTTTAGCAACCAATGACAGCATCAAAAAAGTAGCTAACGCAAATGAGAAAGCTTTGCGAACTGAAGCCAAAGAATTAAAAAAACAACTCAAAGAAGAGAAAAATGCTTTGCGCGATGCTAAAAAAGCAGAGAGAGAGCAAAAACGTTTTGAAAAAGAAAAAAAGCAATTTGAAAAAAAAGAAAGTCGTATTATAGCTGCTGAAAAATCAGTAAACAAAATTAAAAGTCGAATTGTAAAAGCTGAAAAAAATCTAATTTCGAAAACTGAAAATCTCGAAAAAAAGAAATCGCGTAACAAATACGACTCAACTCAAATTGAAAAAGAGGATATCAAAATTAGCAAACAGCAAATTAAAATTAACGACTTGCAAGCCAAACTCGTTAAAGCAGAAGAAAAACTAAGCAAACTTCGAAATTAAATTTAAGTCCACCTTCGGGTGGATTTTTTTTGAATTAAATACAAGAAAATCCATTGCTGTGAAGTATAAAAAAAATAATAAAAAATATAATTTCTGATAAGGAAAGACTACAAAAACTCCTTCCAAAATGATTATCTTTGCATAAAACCCAACAAAAATGCAACATATAATAGACCGTTTCATCAGTTACGTTATTATAGATACCGAGTCTGATGCAAACTCACCTACTACACCAAGTACCCCAAAACAATGGGATTTAGCCAACAAATTAGTCGAAGAGTTAAAATCAATTGGCATGCAAGATGTTACCATCGATGACAAAGCATACATCATGGCAACATTACCAAGCAACGTTTCGCATCACGTGCCAACTATTGGTTTTATCTCGCATTTTGACACATCGCCCGATTTTTCTGGCGCCAATGTAAAACCTCAAATTATACCTAATTATGACGGAAAAGACATTGTGCTAAATGCCGACAAAAACATCATTTTGTCGCCAAGTTATTTCAAAGATTTATTGCAGTACAAAGGACAAACATTAATTACCACTGATGGCACGACTTTATTAGGAGCCGATGACAAAGCGGGAATTACAGAAATTGTATCTGCAATGGAGTTTTTAATTCAAAATCCAGATATCAAACACGGAACTATCAGAGTAGGATTTACTCCAGATGAAGAAATTGGCCGTGGTGCACATCATTTTGATGTTGAAAAATTTGGAGCAGACTGGGCTTACACCATGGATGGTAGCCAAGTAGGCGAGCTAGAATATGAAAATTTTAATGCCGCTGGTGCAAAAATTACTTTTAAAGGTAAAAGCGTGCATCCTGGCTATGCCAAAGGCAAAATGATCAATTCGATGTTGATTGCGAATGATTTTATCAATCAATTGCCAAAAGGTGAAACACCAGAAGAAACCAAAGGTTATGAAGGTTTTTTTCACGTGCATCATTTGAACGGAACTATTGAAGAAACCGTTTTAGAACTTATTATTCGGGATCACAACAAGAAAAAATTCGAAAAACGTAAAGAATTAATTGAGAAAATTACTCGTAAAATAAATAGAAAATTTGCCAAGCAATTTGGAGAGGATATTGTAATTGCAGAAATCGCAGATCAATATTATAACATGAAGGAAAAAGTACTTCCTGTAAAATACATTGTTGACATTGCTGAAAAAGCAATGAAAGAACTCAAAATTAAACCATTAATTAAACCAATTCGTGGTGGTACCGATGGCTCTCAATTATCATACAAAGGATTGCCATGTCCGAATATTTTTGCTGGAGGACATAATTTTCACGGAAAATACGAATACGTACCCGCCGAAAGTATGCAAAAAGCCGTTGATGTGATCGTTAAAATAGCCGAATTGACAGCAAAACTATAACTGCAGAATCCAATTCATAATACTAAAGTCTCCAAATTATTTGGAGACTTTTTTTTTGATCTAAATCAAAGTGAGAAAAAAGAAACGCATGAAGTGAAAACTTAACATTGGCGAGCGATTATAATCATTATATTTACTAACGTTAAAATAACAATTTGTTAACATTGAAGCATAATTAATAGTAAACATTAATAAACCACTTACTCTATGACACCACAAAAAGAGGAAACAAACCTCCAACCAGAATCGACACCAACACCTGAGTCGCCAAAGCCTGCAAGAGCAAGACGCACTCCAGCAGCAAAAAAAACGCCTACTTCGGCAACAACAGAAACCACAACAGAAAACCCATCTGTTGATAGTGATACCACTAATATTGAAAAACCATCAGAAGAAGAAGAAGCTACAATTTCTCCTGTTGAAGAAACGTTGAACGAAGAGGATAATAGCGAGAAAAAAGACAAAAAGAACAAAAAAGAAAAGAAAAAAAACAAAGTAAAAATGAAGGATAAAGAAAAGAAAAAAATAGCAAAGGCAAACGCCAAAGAGAAAGCTAAAGCCAAGGCTAAAAAAGCAAAGAAGGCGAAAAAAGAGAAAGCAAAAAAAGCCAAAGCGAAAGCGAAAATTAAAGCTAAAAAAGCGAAAGCCAAATCAAAAAAGGCCAAGAAAAACAAAAAGAATAAGAAGAATAAAAAATAAAAGTTCCTCATAAACGTAAAAAAGTCCCAAATTAGAATTCTAATTTGGGACTTTTTTTTATGTTCTTATCTGCTATTTTTTTAATAAAGCTGCGCTCATTTCCATTGAAATTGCGGAACGCTCCATCTTCAATTTTCCAGACATTGTTTCAATAATTACAGTAGTGTCTGCTAACTCTGAAACTTTACCGTGAAGACCACTTTTAGTGATAATTTTATCTCCTACTTTTAAGCTACTCTCAAATGCTTTCTCATTTTTAGCTCTTTTTTGAGCAGGCATAATCATGAAGAAATAAAGCACAGCAAAAATTAATAAATAAGGTGCAAACTGTTGTAATTGTTCCATAATGCTTTTGTATTTGTGTTTTTGTATTACATCAAGCCACGACCAGCTTTGACGATTCGTTTGTTTGTATTTAATTCTTTTACCAAATTATCTAGAATTCCATTGATAAAAATACTACTTTTTGGAGTAGAATATTCTTTTGCAATTTCTAAATATTCATTCAACGTTACTTTAACAGGAATTGATGGGAATTTCAAAAATTCGCAAATAGCCATCTTTAAAATAATGGTATCAATTTCGGCGATACGCTCACTGTCCCAATTTGGAGTTTTATCCAAATATTCTTTGGCTAAATCTTTTTCATTCAAAACTGTTTTGCGAAATAAATCGCGACCAAAATCACGGTCTTCGATATCTTTAAACAATTTAGGAACTCTAAAATTATCGTCTTCACCGTCCTTAATCGCCTTTAATTGCTTTGTAATTTGCGTGTTCACAACAGGAATATCATCTACCCATGTTAATTTATCATCTTCAAGGTAGTCGTATAACTTTTCATTAGGAACAATAACTTCAGCAAAAAGGTCTGCTACAAATTGTCTGTCTTCTTCAAAAGTGTTTACTGAATTACGCATGTAGTTGGCATACAACTCGCTCGCTTTAACCTCATTCAACAACAACAAAATGTAATCGTCGTTAAGTGACCAGTTGTTGATTTTACGATTTTCTAGAGCAATACTTAAGGAATTGTTATCAGCTAAAATTTGAAAAATCTTGTTTTTAATAAACTTCTCGTTTGGTTTGCGTTCCTCTGGAGTTGCAAGATGTTTCAAGCTTGATTTATGCAAATAAACCGCTTCGGTTTTACATATTTCGATCAAGGAAGAAAGCATTATGAGGTATAAATCTTGAATATTATCGATACTGTAAAAAAGGAATTTTTCTTCTTTTTCCAAATTATCTGAACCGCTTTGATGCATCGCATATATGGATTGCATAACTTTCACGCGAATGTGTCTTCTATTTACCACCTGATAAGAACTTTTTAATTAGGGCGCAAAAATAAGTATTTCCTTTTTTAAAATAAAATTTATCCTTGCTTATTTTAGAGGTAACCAGTGCCCAGTCGCAGTTATCAGTAGAACCTAATCACCGCGACTAAACACTAAAAACTAACTATTTTGTACTATTTTCAATTTTTCTTTGATTGATTCTATTTTGTGCAATAGTCAATGCAGCATGGTGCGTAGTCAAGTTGTTTGCTGTTGCAAAATCAAAAATCTCTAATGTTGTATTGTAGATATTTTCGGTTTTACGCATGATCTCTTCTTTACCATAGTGCGCTAATTCAGCATAAACATTGATAATTCCACCTGCATTGATTAAGAAATCAGGTGCGTATAAAATTCCTCTTTCTTGCAAAATAGCTCCGTGAACATTTTCATCAGCCAACTGATTGTTTGCTGCACCAGCAATAACTTTTGCATTAATTTTATAAACCGTATTGTTGTTGATGGTTGCTCCCATTGCACATGGCGCATAAATATCAACATCGGCAGTGTAAACATCTTCGCCACGGTAAACTTGAGCTTGGTATTTTGAGCTTACTTCAGCTAATTTTTCTTCGTTGATGTCAGCAATCGTAACTATTGCACCCTCTTTTGATAAATAATCTACAAGTGATTCTCCAACGTGTCCAATTCCTTGTACCAATACTTTTTTACCACTCAATACATCAGATCCAAATTGTTGCTTAGCCGCTGCTTTCATTCCAAGATACACACCGTAAGCGGTAATTGGCGAAGGATTTCCAGCACCACCGCGTGACTCAGAAATACCTGTAACATAAGGCGTAACATCTCTTACCAAATCCATATCAGCAGTTTCCATACCTACATCTTCAGCCGTAATATAACGTCCACTTAATGAGTGTACAAACTCTCCAAATTTACGCATCAACTCAGGTGTTTTTTGTGTTTTGGCATCACCGATAATAACAGCTTTACCTCCACCAATATTCAAACCAGTGATTGCTGATTTAAAAGTCATTCCTCTTGACAAGCGCAAAACATCATTCAAGGCATCCCACTCATTGGCATAATTAAACATTCTAGTACCGCCCAAAGCTGGTCCCATTACTGAATTATGAATACCAATAATTGCTTTTAAACCCGTATCTTTGTCATTGCAAAAAACAATTTGTTCGTGATCATCAAATGACAATTGACCAAATACCGGATCCATTTTTTGAAGTTCCTTTCCAGTTGTGAAAGCTGCATTCATAGTGTAAGTTTTTATAGTGATAAAATTATGAATTTGTCAAAAAGACATTTCAAATGTAAACAAATAATACAAAAACCATGCATTTTGATTTAAAAAACAGCAAATCAGCAATATTATAGATTTAAAAAATAAGCAACACTATCAACTAAATAAGCATTTTATCACAAGATAAAATCCATTTCAACACAGAATTTTAAACAAAAATGAAAGAATTACGTTATTTAAATAAATATTTCATCAAATATAAATACAGCTTTTTATTGGGAATTCTCTTTACGATTATTGCCCAAATTTTCATGTTATACACCCCAAAACTTATTAGTCAATCATTTAAAGCGATTGAGGCTTTCGCCAAAGATACAACGGTATCCAAAGACGTAATTTATGAGGAGCTAGTTTCTAATATTCTCTTAATCATCGCAACTACAATTGTAGCTGGATTTTTAACATTTTTGATGCGCCAAACGCTTATTGTAATGTCTAGGCATATTGAATTTGATTTGAAAAATGAGGTTTTCCGTCAGTATGAAAATTTATCTCAGAATTTTTACAAACAAAACCGAACTGGCGATTTAATGAACCGCATTAGCGAGGACGTTTCTAAAGTACGAATGTATGTTGGGCCAGCGGTAATGTACACCATCAATACCGTTTTTAGATTTGCCATTGTAATTGTGTACATGTACAACGTTTCGCCAACATTAACATTGTACACCTTGCTACCGTTGCCAATTTTATCCTACGCCATTTTTAAATTAAGTTCTGAAATTAACGTTCGTAGTACCATTTTCCAGCAGTATCTTTCTAAAGTATCTAGCTTTTCGCAAGAAATTTTTTCTGGCATACGTGTCATAAAAGCCTATTCACTCGAAGAACAACATCAAGCCAATATGGTTGATTTAGCTACCGAAAGTAAAAATAAAAGTTTGAGCTTAGCCAAAGTACAATCGTTATTCGGTCCGTTAATGTTGGCCTTAATCGGCATAAGTAACTTGGTCGTGATTTATTTTGGCGGGATGATGTATATCGATGGAACAATAAAAAGTATTGGTATTATTGCGGAATTTATCTTGTACGTGAACATGCTGACTTGGCCTGTTGCCTCATTAGGTTGGGTATCGTCAATGGTGCAAGAAGCCGAAGCATCTCAAAAGCGACTCAATGAATTTTTAAAAATCGAACCTGAAATTCAAAACAAGACGACTCAAAAATCAATTATCGAAGGCGCCATTGATTTTGACAATGTAAGCTACACCTACGAAGACACGAATATCACCGCATTGCATAACATCTCTTTTACGGTTAAAAAAGGAGAAACCTTAGCAATATTAGGAAAAACCGGATCTGGAAAGTCGACCATTTTATCGCTCATTTCACGAATGTACGATGTAACTAGCGGTAAAATTTCTATTGATGGCAATGAGATTAGTACCGTCAACTTATTCGATTTACGAAGCAGTATTGGTATAGTTCCTCAAGATGCCTTTCTGTTTTCGGACAGTATCAAAAACAACATTAAGTTTGGAAAAGAGAACGCTACTGACGACATAGTACAAAATGCAGCCAAAAGCGCGGTGGTTCATGACAACATTATGAGCTTTAACAAACAATACGATACCGTTTTGGGCGAGCGTGGAATTACTCTTTCAGGCGGACAGAAACAGCGCGTATCGATTGCGAGAGCCATCATTAAAAACCCACCTATTTTACTCTTCGATGACTGCTTATCTGCCGTAGATACAGAGACGGAAGAGACTATTTTGAACAACTTGTTTCAAATTTGCAAAGACAAAACAACGATCATTGTGAGTCACCGTATTTCATCTGCTAAAAATGCTGATAGAATTCTGATTGTAGACAACGGACAAATCATTCAACAAGGTTCTCATAATCAATTGATAAATGAAGAAGGCTATTATGCTGACTTATATTTGAAACAACTTTCAGAAAAAGAAATGCTGTAAATGTTGGATAATCCATATTTTTTATAGATTTTTGGAAGCTAGTTAACAACCATAAATTGACTGAAAGGATTATGAGAGAACATGACATGTTAGAAAAAGAGGAGATTTTTTCTAAAGTTTTAAGAGCTGGAAGAAGAACTTATTTCTTTGATGTGAGAGCAACTAAAGCAGATGATTACTACATTACCATCACTGAAAGTAAAAAATTTACTGAGGAAGACGGTTCTTTTCATTTTAAAAAACACAAAATTTACTTGTATAAAGAAGATTTTGCTGCCTTTGCAGAGATTTTAGAAGAAATGACCTCTTACGTTTTAAATCATAAAGGCGAAGAAGTAATTTCAGAAAGACATCAAAAAGATTTCAAAAAAGAATATGCAACCGAACGTTTTGAAGACGATGCATTACCACAAACATCAAACTTTACCGATTTAGATTTTGATGATATTTAATTTTCAGTTACTTACTTACCCAAAAAAAGTCCAAGAAATTCAATTTTTTTTGGACTTTTTTTATTCCTACACTAATCTATTTTAAAGACTCATGACAACACCTTTAGTAAGTACACAGTGGCTTTTGGAGCATTTGCACGATCCTGACCTTATTTTACTTGATGCTACGGCAAATGAGAATCAGGCACAGCTACAGCTTGATCATACCGAAATAGAAATTGAAGGCAGTCGTTTTTTTGATCTGAAAAATAATTTCAGTAAAAAGGATAGCTCCTTGCCAAACATGCTGCTTCATCCTAATGATTTTGAAAAAGAAGCGCGTGCACTTGGAATCAACAATTCTAGTAAAATTGTAATTTATGATCGTTTAGGAATCTATTTCAGTCCCAGAGTTTGGTGGATTTTCTCGATTATGGGAGCACAACAAGTAGCGGTGTTAAACGGCGGCTTGCCCGAGTGGATTAAAAATGCTTTCCCTACACAAGCAAAAACCAAAAACCCGAGATTTGCCACGGGTAATTTTACTGCACAATTCTGCGAGAATACCGTTCGTACCAAAGAGGAAATACTTGCAAATCTGATCACGAAAACCGAAATTGTCATTGACGCTCGCGAAGCAAATCGATTTGAAGGAAAAGTACAAGAAACTCGCAAAGGGCTTCGGTCTGGTCATATTCCCGAATCAATAAATATTCCTTATACAAACGTGCTGAAGGATGGAAAGTTCAAAACAATTCCAAAATTGAAGCAAGTGCTACCTCAACTTAATAAACCTGCCATTTTTAGTTGTGGCTCCGGAATCACGGCTTGCATTACCTTGCTCGCTTTTGAACTTATTCAACAAAAAAACAACTCGGTTTATGATGGCTCTTGGACAGAATGGGGTTCAAACAATGATTTACCAATAGCATAAAAACACTTAACCAATTCGCAATCCATTTTCAACCTTAAAATCGGGCGCAAGCAAAACAATATCGCCCTCAGCTCCTACTGATCCTAAAACCAAACATTCGCTAAAAAATTTCCCAATTTGTTTCCTGGGAAAATTTACAACAGCAACAATTTGTCGGTGTAATAAATCTTCTTTTTGGTATCGTTGCGTAATTTGCGCAGATGATTTTTTAATTCCAATATCGCTTCCAAAATCAATTTTCAACTGATAAGCCGGTTTTCGGGCTTCTGGAAAATCGTTTACTGCGGTAATTGTGCCTACACGCATTTCTACCCTTTCAAATTCGCTCCAATTTAAGTCTTCCATAGTTACAATCTGTTAAAATACTGAATAACAAACCTATAAAATTTACAACTAATTAAACTAATTCTGTAATACTTTTTTTTCAGAACAAAGCTAACTTTACAAAAGACGAAAACTAAATTCATCTTTTAAATTGTAATTATTATGGAAATGAGTCAAATGAATAATAGCACAAAACGAAAAGAAAACAATTCTGGTATCGACATGTATATTGAGACAGCCCCAAATGTACAGTTGTATGTGAAAGATTATGGGCAAGGAAAACCTGTAATTTTAATTCACGGCTGGCCTTTATCAAATGAAATGTGGGAATACCAAATTGATGCTTTGATAGAAAATAACTTTAGAGTGATTACCTATGACCGCAGAGGTTTTGGAAAATCGTCTCAACCTTGGGACGGATATGATTACGACACCTTGACTGATGATTTGAAAGCGATTATTGAACATTTGGATTTAAGTGATGCAGCGCTTGTTGGGTTTTCGATGGGTGGCGGAGAAGTAGTGCGCTATTTCAGTCGTCATGGCGGAAAAGGAATTTCAAAAGCTGTTCTGATTGCATCAGTAACTCCTTTTCAATTACAAACGGATACGAATCAAGACGGAGTCCCTCAAGAAAAATATGACGGAATGGCGGAACTAATTAAAGCCGACCGAATCGATTTTCTGGATAATTTTGGAAAAACATTTTTCGGACAAACTTTTCTCAATAAACCAATCAGTACTCCTTTATTGGATTATTACAGAATGCTGTGCTCTTTTGCTTCGCCTCGTGCCACTTTGCAATGCGCCGTATCCTTTTCAACAACCGATTTTCGATCAGAAATGACAGCAGTAAATGTTCCTACCTTAATTATTCACGGGAACGAGGACAAAACGGTGCCTATTGCAATCACCTCTGAAATAGCTGCAAAATTGATTCCTGATAACCAATTTATCATTTATGAAGGAGCGCCACACGGATTGTTTTATACCGAAAAAGATAAATTAAACAACGACTTGGTCGCATTTTTAAATTCATAACACTGAAAAAAAGCAATTTACCAATTAGTCCTAAAATTAATAGAAGCCATAAAAAAACCCAAAACTAAGTTTTGGGTTTTTCATTTTATAATAAAGTGAAATAGTTCAAACTATTTTACATCCATTAATTCTACATCAAAAATTAGGGTAGCATTTGGTGGAATAACTCCTCCTGCACCTCTTGGACCGTATCCTAAGTCAGATGGAATTACAAAACGAGCCTTATCTCCTACTCGCAATAATGCAATACCTTCGTCCCATCCTTCGATTACTTGACCTTGACCCAATTTAAATTCGATTGGTTTTTTTCTTGGGTATGATGAATCAAAAACTTTACCATTGTCTAATGAACCTTGGTAATGAACTGAAACTGTTTTTCCGTTTTCAGCTTGTTTTCCATCACCTTTTTGAATGAATTGGTAACGCAAACCACTTGCTGTTTTTTCAAAACCAGCAGCTAACTTTTCCATTGCCGCCTCTGCTTCTGCTTTCAATGCTGCGTCTCTTTTGTTGCGCTCTCCTTTAAAAGTAATAAAAGCCTCAATTGGATTCCAATTTTTAGCTTCGTCACCTTCGCGAATAATTTCAATTGACTCTAGCGTATCGCCTTGAGCAACAGCGTCAACAACCTCTTGTCCTTCAACAACATGACCAAATACAGTGTGTTTGTTATCCAACCAATCTGTATTTACGTGTGTGATGTAAAACTGAGAACCATTTGTTCCAGGTCCTGAATTGGCCATAGCCAAAACTCCCGGACGGTTGTGCTTTAAACTTGGGTGAAATTCATCATCAAATTTATAACCGGGATCTCCTGTACCTGTTCCTAACGGGCAACCACCTTGAATCATGAAATCAGGAATAACGCGGTGAAATTTTAAACCATCGTAAAATTTAACTCCTTGTGGTTTAATTTTATTTTCTAAATTACCTTCTGCTAATCCTACGAAGTTACCTACCGTTCCTGGTGTTAAATCGTGTGTGAGTTTTACTAAAATAGCACCTTTTGTGGTGTTGAATTTAGCATATATTCCGTTTTTCATTTTTTATAATTTTTATTGAAGTGCAAATTTACGAAAATAAATTGAAAAAGGAATTTGCAATTATTTGATTAAAAAGTAACAAAAAAAGCCACGATTAATACCAATT
>CAZMHK010000015.1:0-37476 GCA_964566045.1 uncultured Flavobacterium sp. | reverse complement strand
GTTAAGGCATCTGATACGATAAAAAACCACATCATTAATTTACCATAACTTGCTCCTAAAGGTTCGTTTCCGCCTCCCCAAGTTTTTTCATCATTGTTTGCAGTAGTAACTGTCGCTCCCATAAAAGTTATTCGTTAAAAAGTTTCCAAATTTACGTTTTTTTCTTATTTAAAGAAATATAAAAACAAAAACAAATAAACTTACAATAAGTCTAAAAAGTGCCAATACATTGCACCGAGTTCTATACCAAGGGTTTGAGATGAATTGTATTTTTGTTTAAAATGATTATAAATTATAATTAACAGCGAAATCACACCACCAGCAAGGTGTAACAAGTGTACAACAGTTACAACATACAAAAATGTTGTTGTAATTGAACTTCCGCTACCAGTGAAATAATAGCCACTTTGTACGATTTGATCAAAGCCTTCGAATTGTAAAAATACAAATAAAAGTCCTAAAGATAAGGTTCCCAAAAGAAAACCTGTTGTAGCACCTTGATTGTTTCGTTGTATTGCTTTTTTAGCCAAATGAAAGGTTACACTACAAGCAATAATTACAACTGTACTGTAATAAAACGCACTTGGTAATTCAAAATCTTTCAACCAATCTGCTCTTGATTTACTTACTACAAACGCACTAGTAAGTCCAGCAAACATCATGGTCATACTCACCATAGCAAACAATAAGATCAGCTTATACGACCTATTGCTACGTGCTTTTTGCTCCTCTGCGGTCATTGTCATATCCATATCTATCTTAAAAATTTATCAAAAATATACACTAATTGTAACAAAGTAATATACGAAACACTCACCAACATTAAAGTTCGTGCCGCCTTGGCTGTACGCTCCTTATACAATTTTACAGCATACAACAACATCCACAATCCTAATAAAAACACAACAACAGCTGTTAAAGGCGTGATATAAAACCTTCCTGTGTAACCAAATACTGGCAACAAAGAGGCTAAAATCAACCAAACCGTGTATAGAATAACCTGCAATGCAGTGCCTTTATCCTTTTTCCCAGTAGGAAGCATAAAAAAACCTGCCTTTTCATAATCTTCATACAAAAACCATCCGATAGCCCAAAAATGAGGAAATTGCCAAAAAAACTGAATTAAAAAAAGCGTTCCAGCCTCAATACCAAATTCGCCGGTCGCAGCTACCCAACCTAACATGAACGGAATTGCTCCCGGAAAAGCACCTACAAAAACTGATAAAGAAGTCTTTGTTTTTAGAGGAGTATAGACACTTGTGTATAAAAAGATCGAAATAGCACCAAACATGGCGGTTTTTTCATTGATAGTGTATAACAGCACCAAACCAACAAGGGTTAATAAGGAAGCAATAAGCAATGCTGTAACCACTTTCATTCTGCCAGCTGGCACTGGACGATCTTTAGTCCTATCCATCAAAGCGTCTAAATCTTTCTCAATTACTTGATTAAACGCGTTAGACGCGCCCACCATACAGTAGCCACCAATAGCTAACTTAAGCAAAATCATCCAACTAAGAGACTCCAAATTATATATACCCAACATAAAGCCAGCTATAGATGAAAAGACTACACTTATTGCTAAACGAGCCTTGGTGATCTCTCTGAAATCAATATAAACAGATTTTAATGAAAGTGTACTTGATGTTGCGCTCAATGCTACTGGATTTGTGTTTCTAAAAACTTTTGCAAAAGTAGACTAACAAAAGGGATTTGACAAAAAACAATTCACAAAAAAGTATAAAAATCAGTAACGATAAAGATTAATAATCAAAATACCAATTGAAAATGTCAGCTCGTAACCCAATCGTAAACCATGTGCTACTCTCTTTGATGGTTGAAGCCGTTGCAAGCGTAGGGTCAAAAGTTCTATAAATCAAACTTCCAAAAAACTTTAAATTGGTAACTGGATTCACCAAATATCCCGCCTGTACATCTGCTATGAAAACATTTGTTTTATTACCTTGACCCACCTTTACACCAGAGTCAAAAGGTCTCTGTTCATTGTAATTTTTATAAATGTTTCCGCCATAATTAAAACCGTTAGATGCGGTGTTGAAATCAAAACCACGAGTACCCATAATCACTTTTGCATCGGCAAACAATCTTCCTTGATGGTAGCGCAGTATCCCGATCAACTCTCTGAAATTGCCTCCCCATTGATGACCTAAACTTTGATTGTTATGTCCGTAATTTGTAATAACCGCACTATGCGAATAAACATAAGGTCGTACATGATTGTACTCTACTTGTGCTAATAAATTTTTTACACCAAAAGCGTTGTAATACTTAGCTCCTATTTGATAGCCGTATTTATTCTTCCAGCTGTTATCTCCTTCTCTTACATCGCCAAGTGAGAATTCATCTAAAATAAACTGCCCATAAAAATTAATAGAATTATTCCACTTATATTTAAAAGTCAGACCCAAAATTGCATTTCCGCTTCGCGCAGAGGAAGTAAATTCAACCGAACGGTAAAAGATAATTGGATTAACAAAATTCACATCAAAACCACGATCATTGGTGTTATTCCACACAACCGACTCAAAGAAACCTAAGTTTAATCGGTTAGAGACATTCCAACTTAGATAATGGTTGGCCATAAACTTAGTAGCATAAGTACGCTCCAAAGTCACCTCTGGCCTCACATCTTTAAGCCACATATAAGTATTGGTATACTTAATTTTCCAGAAATTAGTATTGATTTTAAAGTATGGATATGGGCTTGCACCATCGCTCTCTAGCAAAGAGCGGTAACCATCACCAATAAAATTTCTGCTGTAGCCGAGTTGCAAATCGAAATGTTTACTTGGTGTAAAAGTTATGTTGGCATCCGCTGACGGAAAATCAAACCCATCTGTTTTGAATTCTTTTCCAATTCCAATTCCAGGAATTATTGCCGGATTACCACCTGCTGGACGTATCGATCTGGCGAATTGATTGTAATAATTTGCAAATCGACCTTGACTTTCAAAAACTGTTGTGGTAAAATGTAGGTTTTTGCCGAGGCCTCCTCTAAAATTTAAACCACGTGTATTCGTATAGGTATTCACTTTTTTCACTCCCGATGCTGTACCTACTTGCAAATCAACAATTGGATTTAAAGTAAACCAATAATCCTCACCTTTGATTTGAACCATATTTTCATTCCACAACTTTCTTGCTAGCCAGTTATTAGCCTTTTTTTGAAGAAACTTGTGGGCTGATTTTAAATCGTAATATCTTGCAACCTCGGCAAAAGTATAGGGTTTTGAAGCGGTATGATTGTTACTTCCCATTTGATTCATTGCGCCATCAAATTGAGCGTAATAACTATGAGAAAACGGTATATTTAATTGACTTTCATATTCTGGACTATCAAATTTCTGATAAACTATATTGTCTAATTCTTGAAGTACTTTCTTGTTTTGTGGCTGAGTGGGCAAGGTCACTGTAGCATTACTTTGAGCTTCTAATCGTGCTTGTAATGGAATTGCTATATCCATCGTAAACTTTGTATAAGTAGCTCTGCTCGAATACGTGGCAGGATCAATCTTAGGAAAAGCTTGAAAAACTCGTTTGGTTTCTTGAATTAGTTGCTCACTATTTGCATCGACATAGATAACATTAAAATCACCTTTCGCAGTAACTTCAAACAGTACTTTCACGTTCCCCTTAAAATTACTTTGAATTAAATCTTGAGGAACTATAAAATTTGAATGCACAAAATCTTGAACTTGACTATAAAAACATTGTTTTAACAACTCACCTTGAAGCTTTTGACAGCTTTCAAAAACAGGAAAACGGTATGATGTAGGATCATCTTGATCATTAACAGCCTTTATCTGTTGACCTGAAGCAATAAATCCATTTGCCAAAAGAGCAATTATTGCGATTTTAGTTTTTATACCCATGTCCGTTTTAAAATTTAATATTCATTAGTATTGTTTTGCCCTGCTGCGATAAATTTCGCGCCTGAGGTACCAATTCTTTTAACCCCTAAATTGATCATATCCACAGCTTCCTCGTACGTTCTTACCCCACCTGCTGCTTTAACAGGCAAAGGAGCTGCGTTTTCTAACATCATTTTAATTGCTGGAATTGTTGCACCATTAGGCAGGCCATTCTCAGTTACAAAAAATCCAGTTGAAGATTTTACAAAAACAGCACCAAAATGCTCCTGCTCAAATTGACTTACAACCACATTTTTTATCAGGCTAGAAAGCTGTATGATTTCTTTTTCAGTAAGTGCTGCTACTTCAATAATCCACTTTACTACTTTATGATGTTGAAGTGCAAAAGCAGTCCCCAGAAAAATTTCGTTTTTAACCAACTCTATATCGCCTTTTTGAAATGCTTTATAATTGCAAACAAAATCCAATTCGTCAGCACCATCATTGATTGCTTGCTGGGCTTCTACTAATTTTTCGTCGATGCTCGAAATTCCGCTTGGAAAATCGATAACAGTACCAATTTTAAGCTGTGATCTATGTAGCTCTCGTAGTTTTTGCGCCAAAGCAACCTTGTCAGGACGAATCATCACTAGTTTAAATTGTTCGTCAATTGCTTCTTGAATACAATTAACCACTAAACTATTGTTTTCTTGCTCAGAAAGACCTGCCTGCTCTGCCGTTTTTAAATAGGTACTATCTAAATATTGTTTAATATCCATAAATTGTCGGTTTCATGCGCTAGGCATTACAATACAAAAATACATTTTATCTTTTGACCTGATAAAGGCAGCCTCTTATTTATTTTAGTCATTTTTACAGTAACTATTAAGACAGTATAAACAAAACTCTGAGGTCCTAAAAGTAAAAATCCCGCAAAAGAGCGGGATTTATGTTTTTATTTAAGCGATTGATTTGCTTTTAAACCGAACATAAAGTTTAAATGCTACAACTGAGAGCAGTGCTCCAAAAGAATTTGCAATAACATCTAATACGTCAGCGTGGCGTGTTGCAGTACAAGTTTCTTGCAGTATCTCGATGAGTACTCCAAACAAAATAGTTCCTACTACTGAAACAACTGCTTGAGTTCGGTATGACCAATTTAGCTTACTCACTCTCCAATTTAGCTGCACTAAAAATGTAAGTACAAAGTAAAAAAAAGCATGAACAACTTTATCCAAATGTGACACACTACCCAATGGCACAGTTTTAAATTGTACCAAACAAAAAACAGTTATCAAAATGGCCCAAACAATGGCACTAAAAAAATAAAAAAATTTAGGCACCAATTAATTCTTTGTAAGCTGCATCAGATAGTAAAGTTTCTACTTCCTCAAGATTTGAAATTTTCACTTTAATCATCCAACCTGCGCCATATGGATCAGAATTTACACTTTCTGGAGCACTCTCCAAAGCGTCATTGAATTCGATAATTTCACCTGCTAAAGGCAAGAACAAATCCGAAACTGTTTTTACCGCTTCAACGGTACCAAAAACCTCGTCTTTTTCTAAAGTTTGGTCTAAGGTTTCCACCTCAACATAAACAATATCTCCTAATTCTTTTTGTGCAAAATCAGTGATTCCTACTGTAGCGATATCGCCTTCAATACTTACCCACTCGTGATCTTTTGTGTACTTTAAATTTGCTGGTATGTTCATCTACTTTGTATTTGATAAATAGTTATTAGTAATTGTTTTTTTATGGGGCAAATGTAACAATCTTATCCACAAATTTTGATTAGATTTTAAAAAATTAATTACCAAAATTGTATCTAAGTGTAAAACCTGAACGAATATTTGTCAAAGGAAAGGCCGTTGAAATAACTGCTTTAGAAAACGAATGATCATAGTAGAAAATTGCCGTTAAATTTTTACTGAAAGCATAATCAGCCTTTACTTTTACTGTCCAAATATTTTGACCACCTGCTAATTGATTGTTGTCGTAATCCAAATAACGTACCAAGGTTTCATTGTTTCTATAAGTTACATCGGCAGTTAAATTGATATCACTTTTGATAACTCCTGTTGGATTATCAGCTAAACGCGAAGAGAAAATTACATCTTTAAATCGGTACCCAAGTCCAACAACATACTCAACCCCTTTCACCTCTGTCAATAAATTATTATCAAAACTCATTGATAATGCACGATCTCTCTTGATTTCGGTAAGTACTTTTAAAGAACTCTTTAGCTCAAAATCCATTCGCACAAGCGGATTAAATTGCTCTACCAAGTTAATGTTTGACATGATGGTTTTATTGTTAAAATTTCCACTTGCATCTAAACCTGAAGGATCTTTATCAAATTCAAAATTAGAACGGAAAGCATTAATGGTATAGGATGCACGATAATTGTGCTGTAATGAAAAGCGTTTGAAAGCTTTCTTGAATGCAGCGTATCGCATTAAACCATTATATTTTATAGCCCAATTTGGCAACGGAAAACTTCTAAAAATCCCTAAAGACGCGTCAGCAGCATTTGCACCGCTGTAAGCAGCCAAAAAAGAAGGTAGCAAAACCGCTTGGTTATTTTTACCAAAACCACGAGGAAAACCTTCTTGATCGATATTTGCTGGATTATTGATATCAATTCCGCGAGCTGTGGCCAATCTATTAGCAACCGTTAACCTATTGGTTCTAAAATCATCAAATGCACTTGAATTATTTTGATCGCTAGTCGCGAAAGCTGTTTTTATTAAAACCGTTGAAATAGAAAACAGACCCGTATTGTATGGCGATCTTGAATTATACATCCCATTTGAAACATCGTACTGCTCTGAGAAATTGTCTGAATACGATCTATCTAATGTTAAATCGATCTTGAAATCAGGAAATAAATCTACATTAGCAGTCGCCTTCAGGACCTTGTTAGTTACTTGAGTGAAATTTTGATTAAAATCTTGATAATCTGTAAGCCAACCATTTTTTGCTGCCTCAAAACGCACATCATCTTGACTACCAAAAATAAATCCTAGTGATGGTCTGGACGAGCCTAAAAATCCAACTCCCGGCGTATAACCTGGCAATACCGTACCGCTGTTGTGCGTGTAATTTACTTGAATGTTTTTTACGCTTGTAAGAACACCTATCAAACCATCAACAAATGGACTTTTTTTATCAGCTACAGCAGGAGCCGAATTGACAATTTTCTCCCCTGGTTTTGGGGCTGCTGTTTTTGGTTTCGCTACTGGTGCTTTAGCTGTTTTTGAAATCCCCAAATATTTATAAAGCGTTTCCATATTGAAAGCGCCATTAATATTGTGCGATCCAGCATTTTGAATGGTATTTCCTAAATTAAAACCTTGACCATCAATTTCAATTTGTGACAATGCATTTGAGGTACGCTGCCAACTGTAATCACCTGTGTAGGTATAAGTAGCTTTGACAAAACTAAAAAGCGGAATTTTGTTTATTGGAAGTTCATAATTTAAAACCAACTGCTGTAAGTGCTGGTTGGGGTCACCCATATCCCAATAACTGTCCCAGATCGTGAAACTATCAATTGGCTCATTGTTTTCATTGAGATAATTTTTAACAATATTACTTGACGAGGCAGTATAATTTAATTTTAAAGCTTTGGTCAAATTGTAATTAAAACCATATTGATAATTGAAAGCAAAATTTCGTCGGTACAAAGGGTCTAATCCAATACCTTCTACTTCAACTTGTCGGAACTGTTGACGGTTGTATTGCCTATTAATATTGGTATTAAAAGTAATTGTTGATGGCAAATAATTAAAATTAAAATCGCTCAGCATTTTCCAGTAATTACTTTTTTGCATCATTTTATTTTTCTTGAACGGCTCAACTGGCTTTGATTTGAAAGTATATGCATAATCAACAGATGAATTAGCTTGTTGATCTACATAATCTTCTATTTCAAAATCATGACGTTCTACCTCGTTGTAAGATTGCGAAAAAGTAAAGTTTTCAATATCGTAAACATGTTGCTTTTGCTCAGCCTGACGCTCTTTACGAACTCCAATAAAGTTAATGCTTGTACGCTTGGTGTAATCTATTGCTCGGTTGCGAATATTGTCTTTTTTATTTTGTTCTGGAGTTTCGGAAATTAATTGTTTTAATCGAATATCTTGGTTAAAAGGATCGTACTCAGGAGTAATAGTTTCCTCACCAACTGCATAATTGAAAGGTAAATTTACGCCCCACTTTTTTGGAAGTAATTTGCCTACATTTACATTAGTGACAATATTGTATTGTTGTATGTCTTCGCGACTGCGCTCATTTGGCCCTTGTTCTAAAGTTCCAAAGCCGATGGTGCTTTTACGTCCGCTAGCAGAAACGGTTGCAAAATCAGCAAAATTAGTATCAATATTAAGTACAGCGGCCATCCCGCCTTTATTGTCCATATCCGCCAAACGCAATTCGTTAAACCAAACTTCTCCTTTAATGTCGTTTCGCAAATCATTGTTTTTAACACCAACCATCAAGGTACGCACTAAACCAAAGTTAGGATTCCCTTTAATACCTATTCTTAAATTATCAGTACCATCACCTTCTGGTTTAGAAGGATCTAAATCAGGATAGTACACCCCATCAAGTGGTAAAGTAGCAGGATCAATACTCATGGCCAAAATTTTCAATCTTGTGAGTAAGTCAAGTGGCAAGTCAATTTCATTTTCGGCAGGCCAAACTGCTTCGGGGTTAAGTGTCGTACAATCAGAGTTGGCGACACCATTAGGAAGCGTCACTTTAAGCGGTATCTCTACTTGGTAAAAATTTTGGTTAAAATCATTTCCAAATCGAATAAATGCACTCATTTGACCATCTTGTAAACTAATCTCGCCTGGCAATGACTCAGCATGTAAAAACATTTTAAGCTTATTGAATTGACGCATGTCAATACTTACATTTTTGAAAACAGCTCTTGAATCTTGTGGCTCTAACCCATCGCCTGAAACACGTAAGGATAAGGATTGTTCATTTTGATTGATAACCGTGTTGTTGTTTAATAACTGCTCTCTTTGTACTCCCGGCGGAACAACGTAGTTAATTGGGCAGCGTTCGTTATTTTCCTGAACATTTACGGCTAAAACATCTAAAATTGTATTGTCATCATCAACATTTGTGTCATTTAAATCTAGCGCATTAGTATATCTTCTCCATTCGCCGCGTACTAAATCAAGGGCTCCAAATCGCACTGTAACTTCGTCATTAAATCCTGTCATAAACATTCTCATAAAACGAATCGATCTAAAATCAGAAATGGTACCAATTGTATTTTCTGGTTGTGCGACTGGTATTTTAAACTGTATCCATCTTGCTACGGTTGTTGATCCGTTTGGTAAAGTTTCTTGCGTATTACGAATATCAGTAATATAATTTTGACCAATTTGCATGCCCGGTTGTACATCAATGCTGTACTCATAGTACGCATTAATGGTATTCATTGTATTGTCTCGATTGATGTCCTCTACATCTGGATTGGCAGTTGACCCTCGGTTGGGATCAGTGATATCCACTGCAGAGTTTCCGTCGGTACCGTTGTATTGTTTGTAACGATCGATAATTCCGCCATTTGCATTCAAATAAAAACGATAATCATCTGCAGCAGGATCTAACTCTGATGCAAAATTAGTATACACCTGCGCCTCTGAATCATTTGTTAAACCATCAAGGCCAATATCTTGAATTCTTCTATTGGCAGTGTTGGTATCAAAAGCATAAATTAACGATTGCGATGCTGGCACATCTCCCCAAATAGGTCTTGGGTTCACCAAAACTTGATCTGTACCCAAGCCATTTTCATATTGCTTACGACCATCTTTAAGAATATCTTCTGAAATCTCACCTAGGTTAAAATAGATTTTTCCGGTATTGGTTTGTGGCGCTGGGCCGTTACCTACGTAGGGATCTAAAATCCAAAACTGGATGTACTCAACATTTCCTTGTTCAAAATTGGTTGAATTTAATGAACGCATAATTCCTCCAAAGTTGTCAGTTGGATTGGTAGCAAAATTCGAGTCATTATTGTAAGGTCCTCGCTCTGATGGGAAATAAGTTAAATCTAAAGTATTAATAACTTGTGTTTGACCTTGAGCAATATCAGTAACAGGATACAACTCTCTACTAAAAACACGACGTGTTCTATTAAATGATAAATCATCATCTGAAATACCTGCTGGTTTTTGAGTATAAAAAATAGGATCAATGGCATACCAAGCCAATTTTGCTCTCTTAAAACCATAGCTAAGATCATTGGCATTGCCACCAAAATCATAACGGCTCGCAGCATTTCGCTCTGGTACAGAGGCCAAACTCCACGCAAGAGGCGATCGTAAATCGATGGTAGATTGTGAACCTTCAAAATCATCTACATAAATAGTTGATTCGCCTTCAAATTGATCTGCTTTTGGTGTATCTGGTCTCAAAAAAGCAACTTCACCTCTGATAGATAAATTTGAAGGAACATCTGTATCAATATTAGGCAGCTTGTTAACTAAGCGGGTAAAAAATGGCACCTCACTAGAAAAGTTAGTATTGAAACCGAAAATGGTATTGTTCACTGACTCCTGACCAAAACTAGACTTTTGCGTAAAAGGACGCTCTGACATTTTTAAGAATGTACCACCAACTACAAAATTCTCCGAAATTTTGTGTTCTACATTAACACCCATAAAACGTCTGGTTTGCTGACCAAATATAGAATTGTTTTCTAATGAAATTTCAATGGGCGTGTTAGAGGCTTGCAATGCTGGATCTAAAATTTGTACTCTACCAAATTGATAATTCACACTATAATCAACTCCTTCAACCAAAACTCGACCAGCGGCGGTTACCACTACTGATCCTTGAGGAACGTTTAAAGCACCAATAGGAATTCCATCGTTTCCGTTCGATTTGTATTTACCACGCAATAAAAACTTGTTTTTATCACTGTCCTGCAAAGCACCCGCTTGCGTACTGCGATACATGCTTCTAAAAACATATTTGCGCTGATTTTCATTATAAGTTGCGGGATTATTATAATTCTCACCACTATTGGCATTGGATAATTTTTTAAAAAGTAATTCTCCAAAAGGTTCTTTGGTGCTAAACATGATACGACCATTTTGCGCATCGATTGTTAGTCCTGGTAAAAAGTCAAAAAAACCATCTCCTCCTGCTTGGGGATCGTTATTGTAATTTAATTTATCTAAGTTAAATACTTTCAATAACGGTGTTTCAGCTACTCTATTTTCAGCTGTTGGGTTGGCAGGAAATGGAGTTCCATTGGCCTCTGTGATATAATTTAAAGGAGATGGATCAGCATATAAAATATTGAATCTAAAATCTTCTTGAGTAAGTTGATACCCTCCTTGAATTTGATAAATATTTTTCATCATCAAATTCCAAACGGGGTTAGTAACATTAGTCAAATTACTTTTCAGCATTTTCAAAATCAAACTCTGTGAAATTACCGCTTGCGTAGCAGGAGTGCTGCCCGTAACCAAAGTAGCATCAACACCATCATTACCAAACTCCCCTACTTGGTACACTTGATCGCCAATGGTATATTGATAAGCTACTGCTAAAACCTCATCATTAGCCAAACGTTGTTGCAAAGAGATAAAACCTAATTGCGGGTTAAATGTATATTCGTTTGGATTTAATTTTCGAGCATTTTCAAGTTTTGAATAATCTTGTCCTTCGCTTACAGTAACATTAAAACCTGAACTAGCAGTTGCAATTTCACGAATATTTGGGTTTAACAAACCCGTTCCTGCGGTAATTTGTGCAGGGTCATAATCATTATTGGTATTATCAGCCGGCGTATCTGCGGGATTATTAAATATTCCGGTTGATGGATTCAGGACTACCACTTCGGTATCAGGCGTATCAGATAATTGCCCTTCACCTAAATCTTGCAATGCGATAATATTACGCAGGTTATTATTATTGGTTGTTACCCTATTTTGCCTGTTGGTTACCCAAACTTCAAGTCTAGAAATTTGTACTCTACTATCGATAAAAGGATAATTAGCAAGTGCTTTATCATATCGATTACGGAAATATTGCGATAAAAAGAAATGCCTGTCACTGTCATAATCCAAAGCAAACATTTCAAAGTTTTCAATAGTCCCTCCGCCTTGCGCAACTAAGCTTTTGGTTTGTGATTTTTGCTCAGAGAATACTCCAGTAACCGTCGTTTTACCAAACTGCAGCTGAGTTTTTACCCCGAACAAACTTTGTGCGCCACGAATTAAGGAACTGTTAAGTGGCATACTCACGTTACCCACTTCTATTTTTTGAATGATATCGTCTTCGGTTGGAGCGTAATCGAGTTTGATTAAATTTTGAAAAGCAAAAGTCGATTGAGTATCGTAATTGGCATTTACATTTAATCGGGTTCCTACTTTACCCATTAAACTCATACTGATACGTTGATCAAAATCAAATGATAAATTAGATCTGTTTCTTGGAGAGAAAGAAGGATTGTCTTGTTTGGTGTAACGCATTCCTAAATCCATCTCAATAGAACCAGTAGGCCTTACATCGATAGTGTTACTACCAAAAATAGATTCAAATAATCCCGATTTCACGTAGTAGCGAGGCAAAAGATCTTTTTTAGCCAAATCGCTACCTTCTTTTTTACCATCAATAGCGTCTACTTTTTTCTGAAAATAGTCTCTCATTGATTCCTTTAGAACCAATTTTTCGTATTCTTTGGGAGTTAAAAAAATAGGATAATTAATAGACAAACCATCTACAGTACTTGTATATACATAGCGATCGGTAACGGGATCATACGTGTAAGAGGAACGAATACTCGGAGGGTTTTTTAATTGAATTTTTCCAACAGAAAATCCGGTTTTAACCGTATCCTGAGCGACTTGTTTTACTTGAGAATGCATTGAAAATCCACAAAATAAAGCAAGCAAAAAAGTACAAATTTTATGCATATATTGCTGTGTTCTTGACTACAATTATAGGTTTTTTAAAGCATGTTTAATGATCGATTCTACTGAGGCTTCAGGGTCATCTTTGACAATTTTTTCGACAACCTTCTCTGCACTTTTACGCACAAATCCTAAGACCTCCAAAGCAGATAACGCTTCATCACGATTTGTATTGCTTTGCGTCATTGAAACTTCGTCTAAATCAAACAGTTTGAGTACTTTTTCTTTTAAATCAAGGATCACGCGTTGCGCAGTTTTACTACCAATTCCTTTAATAGATTGAATGGTTCCCACATCACCAGAAGCGATAGCATTTGTAATTTGTTTGGGATTTAATGACGAAAGCATCGTACGTGCAATACCAGCACCAATTCCAGAAACAGATAATAAAAGTCTGAAAATTTCGCGCTCTGATTTTTCCATAAAACCAAAAAGCGTATGCGCATCTTCCTTAATTTGTAAATGCGTATACAGCTTGATTAAATCATTTGTTGGCAGTAAAGAATAGGTGTGCAACGAAATATTAACATGGTAGCCCACGCCGCCACAGTCAATGATTACGTGTGTTGCCGACTTTTCGACTAGTTTTCCTTGTAAATGTGCTATCATGACGGTTTAAAAATTGTGTCAAATATAAAAAAATTAGCATCTGTTTGCACCGAAAACGGCACTTTAACAGATGCTAATTATTTGGTCTTTATTTAATTGTATTTGATTTGCTCTTTTTCATCTCTTTTTCTTGAGCATCAATAACCGCAATGGCTGCCATATTTACCATTTCTTCAACACTTGCACCCAGCTGAAAAATGTGAACTGGTTTGCCCATTCCTAGCATGATTGGACCAATAGAATCAGATTTATTCAGTTCTTTCAACAATTTGTAAGTGATGTTTGCTGCGTCTAAGCTAGGGAATATTAAAGTATTTACTTTTTTTCCTGCTAATTTAGAAAACGGAAATTTAGCTGAAAGCATGTCTGCGTTAAGTGCAAAATCTACTTGAATTTCACCATCAACAATCATGTCGGGATGATTTTTATGAAGATAAGCTACCGCCTCGCGCACTTTTGCTGCACTATCACTTGGTGACGATCCAAAATTAGAGAACGAAACCATAGCAATTACAGGCTCTACACCAAACATCTTAGCTGTTTTAGCGGTCATTACTGCAATCTTAGCCAAATCATCAGCCGAAGGATTGATGTTAATTGCAGTATCGGCCAAGAACATTGGTCCACGTGCCGTCATCATCATATTTGTAGTTGCAATAATTGACGCGCCTGGAGCTTTATCAATTAACTGCATCATTGGTTTTACAACCGATGGATAACTTCTTGAATGGCCTGTAACCAAAGCATCAGCTTCGCCTTCATTCACCATCATTGCAGCAAAATAGTTACGCTCACGCATTAATTTTTGAGCATCAAGTAACGAAATGCCTCGTCTTTGTCTTGAAGACCAGTAGGTGTTTGCAAACTGATTTCTACGTTCTTTTTCTTCGTTGATTTTTGGATCAATGATTTCAACATCAGCATCAAAGCCAATTTCTTCTTTCAACTCTAAAATTATTTCTTTGTTTCCAAGAAGAATTGGGAAACCAATACCTTCTTCATGTACAATTTGGGCAGCTTTTAATACATCCAAATGATCTGCTTCTGCAAATACAATTCGTTTTGGATCCATTTTAGCGCGATTGGTAATCAAACGCACCATTTTGTTATCGTTACCCAAACGATCGTTCAATTCGTCTTCGTACTTTTTCCAATCTGTAATCGGATTAAGGGCTACGCCTGATTCCATAGCAGCTTTGGCTACAGCCGGCGCTACAATCGAGATCAAACGTGGATCAAATGGTTTAGGAATAATATAATCGCGACCAAACACCAATTTTGTAGCGCCATAAGCCACATTTACTTGCTCTGGAACCGACTCTTTTGCCAAAAGCGCTAAAGCTTTTACAGCAGCCATTTTCATCGCTTCGTTAATTTTTGTAGCACGCACGTCTAGCGCTCCTCTAAAAATGTAAGGAAAACCAAGAACGTTATTTACTTGATTAGGGAAATCAGATCTTCCTGTGGCCATAATTACATCTTTGCGCGTAGCGATGGCAACATTGTAATCAATTTCAGGATCTGGATTCGCCATTGCAAAAACAATTGGATTGTCTGCCATGGTCAATAACATTTCAGGCGACATTAAACCTCCTGTTGATAAACCCAAGAAAATATCCGATCCTACCAAAGCCTCAGCCAATGACATCGACGGAATATCTTTTGCGTATTTTAATTGCAATTCAGACAAACTCGGATTGTCTTTTGTCAATAAACCTTTACTGTTGAACATTAAAATATTTTCGACTTTTACGCCCAAAAGAACGTACAAATCGGCACAGGCCAATGCAGCTGAACCCGCACCAGAAACGACCATTTTCACATCCTCAGCATTTTTACCTGCTAATTCCAAAGCGTTTAACAAAGCCGCAGATGAGATGATAGCTGTACCGTGTTGGTCATCATGCATTACCGGAATATTCAATTCTTCAACCAAACGACGTTCAATTTCAAACGACTCTGGAGCTTTAATATCTTCTAAATTGATACCTCCAAAAGTTGGGGCAATATTTTTTACAGTTTGGATAAACTCTTCGATATCTTTTGTACCAATTTCAATGTCGAAAACATCGATATCAGCAAAAATTTTAAACAGCAAACCTTTTCCTTCCATAACAGGTTTTGATGCTTCGGGACCAATATCACCAAGCCCTAAAACCGCAGTACCATTGGTAATTACTGCTACAAGATTTCCTTTTGCTGTGTATTTATAAACGTTATTAATGTCTTTTGCAATCTCTAAACAAGGCTCTGCTACACCCGGAGAATAGGCCAAAGATAGGTCTCTTTGTGTTGCATATTTCTTTGTAGGAACTACTTGAATTTTTCCAGGCGTTGGTTTCGCGTGGTATAATAATGCTTCTTTTCTTCTACTATTTTTGTCCATTTTTTTTAGATTTTATTCTAGCCTACAAAGATAGAAGACTTGGTTTAAAAAGTCAGCTTTTATCCTATTCTTTTCTAAAAATGCGTGATTAACAAGTCTTAAAAATAAAAAAAGCCTCTAATTACAGAAGCTAATTTTGACGATTATGCAAAAGATCCTATTGTGAGATGTAGGTATTCAAATGATTGATGGTATCTTTTTGGATTTCTATGATAGCTTTTACCACATCACTAATGGATATCAGTCCTATGACAATTTGATTTTCTAGAACAGGCAAATGTCTGATGCGTTTGCTGCTCATTAACTCCATGCAATAGTCTAAATTATCTGAAGGTTGTACCGTAACAACCGTGGTTTCCATAATTTCACTCACTAAGGTTTTTTTAGATGACTTGTCTTTTAGAACAATTTTCCGAGCGTAATCACGCTCTGATAGAATTCCTTTTAAAATGGTATCTTCAATTATCAGAATGGCACCAATATTTTTTTCACTCATCACAGTGAGTGCTTCATAAACCGTATTAGTCGATAGGATAGAAATTACTTCTTTCCCTTTGCTGCTTAAAATTTGATCAACTGTCATAACTTATTCATTTAGTGAACTATAAAGTTATGAAAAAATAGATTGCAATTACAAAATACGATTTATTTAAAAAGTAAATCTGGCGAAATTTGTTTACTTAGTTCGGCACACATGGTTGGAGTTAAAATTTGTAAACCGTATTGATAGGAGGCATTAACCCATCCAAAACCTTCTTTAGCGATGTAATTAAATTCGGTCCCTACATTACCATATTCAGCAAAAACCTTGTGAGAACTAATTTCTAAATCGAATTTTTCAGGAATGGTACCATTATAATCGACGGCATTTTTGGTAATCAACCACAGCCAACGATACACCATTTCTTTGGCTTTTTCGCGGTAACCGTAACGCAGTAATCCTTCCCAAAGCAACATTTGATGCGGTGCCCAGCCAAAAGGATAATCCCATTGTCGTTGTGGAGCATCTGCCGAAAGGTTGGCGCTACTTGCTTTTGTACTTCCTGAAATTCCGCCCGTTTGTAAAAACTGCGGGAGCGCTACCTCTACCAATTGCTTGGCTTGCTCCTGAGTGCACAAGCCTGCCCATAGCGGAAAAAATGTAGTAGCTGACTCAAAAGGAAATTGCTTTTGATTGACAAAATCGTAATCAAAAAACATTCCTGCAGCCCCGTTCCAGCAAAGCTCGTTGATTTTTTCTTTTCGGAAATGTGCTTTCTGCTCCCAATCATCTGTGGTATAAACAGCCGAAGCAGTTTCGAAAACACCTTCAAAATGAGTTTTAATCAAGTATGAAATGTCTTTTTCATATTTGTATAAAAAACTATTGACATCAACCGCATTTAAGTTGGCGCAGGTATTGATAAACCTAGTGGTGGTATCATGCCCGCTCTCTCTCATACTGCGATCGTGAACAAAGTACTCATCCAAATCTTCATCAACCAAAGTACGTTCTAAATATTTTTGTTCGAATTCGCGAATAGGCAAGCCGTATTTTTTGGCATAAGGTTCTAAAATATCGTCAAAATGACCCGGCTCTACCTCAAAAGGCATTCCAACACCATCGGCTTTGTACCTATTTAGACCTGTAGGTGTAAGCCTATTACCTTGTACCATCCAAACCGAATCGTACTCTAAAATCACCGTTTCAAGATGAGAGCGTAACCAGTCTTTAGGTACGGCCTGTTTTTTTGTAATGTCGAGTAGCAACGAAGAGTATAGTGGAGGTTGCGTGCGCGTTAGGTAATAACTTCGGTTAGCATTTAGTATTTTGCCATAATGTTTTATCTGATATTGAAAATTGTCAGCTATTGCAATTGCCTTCTCAAAATGATTGTCAATGAGTAAACCTACACCAATAAAATAACTATCCCAACCGTACATTTCGTTGAAGCGACCACCAGGAACCACAAAAGGAACGCCTTGTAAACTGTATAATTTTTGCTGTAAAGCGAGCGCCAAAATACCCGGACTTTTATCTAAAGTTGCAACATGCTCAACTGAATATCCTTCAGGCAAAACCGTTACTTGAAAATTAGAAAACTTACTTTCTAAATCTTTAAAATAAGCTACCCCTTGAGCATCAGTCGCTGCCACATAGAGCGTTGCTAAAGCACTCGAAGTTTTTTCATCTTCAAGAATTTGAGCTAATCCTTTTTTATCAATAGTTCGGGTTAATTCATTCCAATAATGGTCACGAATTTTTCTAGAAATCCGTTCGACTGGATCTTCTTGAATTCGATTGAGATCGACTTCCCCAAAAACAGGCTTTACACTTTTTAGCTCCGCTAACTCTTGCAGTAAATTGGATAAATGATAAGTACCCTCAATCACTACTTCATTTTTCGTAATTTCATCAACCAGTACAAATCGTTTCGGACCGGTATCGTCTTTGGTGATTTTTTTATCCTTATCTGTATCTTCTTGTGCTAATAAAGCACTAAATACTTGATCAACATTCAATAAGATTTTCATGACCTAACCGTTAATTTTTTTAAAATGAAAAATGAAATCAAAAGCAAAGCCATGGGAATTAATGTGTAATAAAACGCATTTTCTGGTCCTTGATTTTTAAATAAATAGCCAATAACTCGGGAGCCTAAGGTGCCGCCAAGTGCTGAAAAAACAACAATTAAACCCGTCATTGAACTGTGCAAACTTTTTGGCAAAGCGCTCAAAACCACCGAATTTAATAACGGATAAATAGGCGCAATAAACAATCCTACGAGTGGAAATGCAAAACCAATTAATGGGATATCGCCTAAACTTTTTACTTCATTTACCTGCAAGCCAACAGCTTTGGGTAAAACAAAAACAACAATTAGCATGGCGCAAATAATGCAAGAACTTAGTACCCAAATCCAATTTATTTTTTGAGTTAAAAAACCTGCCAATAAACGACCAACCGCTAACGAGACCGCCAAAATACTAGCCATCATGATACTAATATTTTCTGGCAAATGAAGTACTTTGTTATTAAAGGTAGGCAACCACGACATGATTCCCTGCTCAATCATGACAAACAAAAAGGCGCTAATTACAAAAACAATGGTTAATAGTTTGGCTAACAATTGGAACATTTGTTTAAAATCATCAGCAAGATTAACGCCGGCTATTTCTTTTGGATTTTCAAATTTGGCGAGAAACAAAAAAACAAACGAGAGTAGCGCACTACCAGCTAATAACCAATACACATTCAGCCATGCATCAGGATTGGTTGCAGAATTAAAGGCTGGAAATAAAAAGTAAGCCAAGGCAATACCAATCATGAAAACGCCTTCAATGCTACTCATCAAGCTATTGTGCTCTTTTTGATTATCTGTAATAGTACCAATTAAGGAATACACCGAAACTTTGATCAATGCAAAAGAAACACCCACTGTAGCAAATAAAATTTTTGCTGCAGCAAATGAATTTCCAAAATACATTCCAATACAAGCCATTGTTACCAAGGCTAGGCCAATAAGCATTGCTTTTTTATAACCTATTCTAGGTAAAAAGGAAGCAATAAAAAACGAGACTATTGCAATTGGCAAATCCTTAAAAGCTTCCAAAACGCTAGCTTGTACCTCATCAACACCATAATTGGTTTGTGCTTTTAAAATGACGATTCCCACGCTATTGAGCAAGATGGCAAACACAAAATAATTGAGATACATGGCTAGCTTAATGGAGCTTTTTTTCATCTTGTCTTTAGGATTATTGTGGTATTATTGGTTAAAAATTTAAAATGCGATTCACCTCATTTTCTTGGTGATGAATACTAAACTGAAGTGTTGTCAAATCAGCTTTTAAATGAGCAAAGGATTGATCTTTTACCCATTTAATATCAATTTTTGTAGCATCAGATTCGTCTATTTGAACTTGTCCTGAAAAGGCAAGAGCGGTATTTCGCAAACGAATAATTTCAAGTTGTTTTTGAACAACATCCGTTTTTAAGCCTTGATTAACGTCGTCGAGAGTAATTGTAGTGCGGTTGATTTCTTTGTGACCGGCACTTCCGCCTGCATCAGCCGCTGCATAATTATTTTTACCCGCAAAAATGTCCAAATACCATACTTGAGGAATCCCTGGAACAAACAATTGAATGGCTCTTGCCAAAAGTAATTTTTGATCGTCTTCGCCCAAAGCACTATAAAAAGTAGCGTTGATTTGGTAATAGGAGATTTTTTTACCTGATGGATCGTATAAATTTTTAACGCGTCCGCCACGTTCCATAATAGTATTCATGATCGACTCGATTTCAGCATCTTCGAGTAAACCTTTATTGTAAACGCCGTCAACTTCTTTTCCTTTTAAATCCAAAACCGGAATTCCATCATGACAACCCAACATGTTCACGGTTTTAAAGCCTTTGCTAACAATTTCTTTGGCCCATCGAACTAAAGCTGCGCTATTTTTATTTTCGATGGTGTGTAACGTGAGTCCTGGTAGGAAAAAATCATAAATATAATAGCCTTCGGCAGCTACTTCGTCATGTAAATGCAAGCCGTATTCCGCATGGATTTCTGGCAAAAGCATTAAATTATTTTTTTTAGCAATTTGATTGATTCGCTCTAAATAATCCCAAGTACCGGGTTTATTAAAGAAATTGGACTCACCAACTTGCTTGTGTAAATATGCAAAGGCATCCAAACGAAGAATTGTACAACCATAATCCTTCAATTTTTCTAGGGTTTCATTATAAAATTGCCACACCAATTCTGAAGCTCCATTAACATCCATTTGCCCCAAATAAGAGCGCTTTTGCTCAATAATTTGTACAATTTGCGAGCTAAAATTAGCAGCATTTTTAAAATCAATAGTAGCCAACTCTTGTTGTGTTGCAATTGCTTCATTGGCTATAGCCAAAACATCCTCATACTGCTCCTGCGGTAAATTTTGAAGCGCTTGTAAATCTTCGGTTGTTATCGGATTGTATGTGATTTGCTGATAAAAAGTGTTCCAATACGGTTGATCAGAACCATCAGGAAAACGAACTTTCAAAATAGGCAAACCTGACTTTCTCATGAATAGTTTATTGAGAAATTCTGGTTTCGGAATTCGGATTCCTTCCTCATTTAAATCGCCGTCATGCTGCCAAAACTCATTCCAATTAATAAAAAAATCTTTGTACTTGGAATCTTTTCCATGTTGCAAAAGATCTTTAAACTGCGGAGACGCGACCGACAGGTGATTTAAAACGATGTCGAATTTTAATTTAATATGGAGTTCCTCTAATTCTTTCAAATCATTTGGAGAGACTAGATCTTTATTGATATCGTAATCAATAATAGAAAAACCGCGATCTAAATCACTATTAAAAAAGGTTGGCAAAACGTAGAGCAACGAAAAAACATCTTTGAACTCCGTCATTTTAAGCATTGAGATAGAATCACTCAGTTTTACCCCAATACTATCAGGATAAACATTGAGCATTACTCCGTTGCTAATTGTAGGACTATTGTGCTGCATGATATTTATAATAGTTTGGAAAGAATGTTAATATTATCTGGCAAACGGCCCACATTTTGTAATTTCAAAGCTGCTAGTTTAAGTGCAATATCTAAACATTCTTGAGTTGATTTTTCTTTGATGTAAGCAAATAAGAAACCCGACCAAAAAGCATCGCCTGCCCCAGTGGAGTCCATTACTTTATCAATTTTAATAGCTGGCATTTGAATAATTTCGTGACCTCTTTGTGAAAGTTTTACCCCCTTACTACCTAAAGTGAGACAAACGGTATCGACTCCTTTATCATGAAAAAATTTAAAAATTTCTTCGTGTGGCAATTCTTTTTCAAAAAGTCGTAACATATCATCTTCGCTAATTTTAATCAAAGGATTAAACTGGCAATACGCATCAATTACTTTGAACGCTTTTTTCTGACTTTTCCACAACTTGCGTGCATAGTTTAAATCGATGCTTAATTTACAACCCAAATCATAAGCTTCTTGTGCTTTTTTCAGGATGGTTTTTTGAGCTGGATTTTTACTCAAAGCAAAACAAGTGGTGTGAAAAATATTGGTGTTAGCCAAAATATCTTTAGTGATTTGTTCCTCATAAATACAACAATCGGCAGAGCGATACGGTATAAAATCAGGCGTACCTTCAGACCTTGATACAAAAATCACACTAGTTGATTTGTCATCTAAAACAGAAAGATGATTAGTGTTTACTCCTACTTCATTCAAGCGCTCAGCAATGTAAGATCCAAAACCGTCATTCCCAACGGTAGCAACCATTATGGTATTTAATCCTAATCGAGTAGCATTCATGGCGACATTAGTAGGCGAACCTCCTAAGTATCGGTGGTAATCTCTTGTCTCATTTATCATAACACTCTCTTGATGACCAATAAAATCAACAAGAACTTCACCCACACAGAGAATATCTATTTTATTCATTTCTTTATTTTGTTGTATTACTCAATTACTTTATTGTTCTTAATTTTAATTAACAATGTACAGCAGGCTGCTATTGCCAACAATATTCCTGCAAATGTGATGGCTTGGCGCGGATCATTATCTAAAAAATTACGCAGCACATATCCAAAAGAAACGTTTTGAATAATCATTGGTATCACAATCATCATGTTTATAATTCCCATATATACTCCATAACGCTCTTTTGAAATAACCGCTACTACCATCAAGTAAGGAATTCCCATCATACTAGCCCATGCGATTCCGTAACCTATTACAACCGCAAAAAACAAATATTGGTTTTGTACCAAAGGAAAGCACAGCAATGAAACTGCACCCAACAATAAGCAGACAAAATGAATCATTTTAGCACCATGTTTTTTAGCGAGTTTGGCCAAACAAAAAGCGATTGAAAAAGTCACTATAAATCCAAACGCACCAATTAAACCATTCCATTCTACCGCTTTTTCGTATCCTTGGGGATTACTTGGTGTAACATTCCAAACCGAGAGTGCGATACTTTTAGAGTTATTTTGCCAGTAACACATCATGGCATACCATTGAAAAAGGTAGACCAAAAACAGTTGCCACATCACTTTTGGCATTTCTAAAACTGCTTTATAAATATCTATAAACGGAGAAAAAACATTGAGAGGTTCTGCTTTCAAAGCAGCTAATTCTTCCTGAGTTGGAGGGATTTCTTGCGTTTTCCTCATACTCCACCAAATAGAAGTAATTGATAGAACAGCACCTAGAAAAAAGGAGGCGTAAATCCATGTAGGTAATGATCCCGTGTAACCCACGAAAACTATTGGAAATAAAAACAGGGATATGTAAGCTAGGAATTGCCCAAAGCCTGTAAAAAAACTTTGTGCTTGAAAACCCGTAGGTTGTTGTTCTTCATTCAATGTATCAGCTATAAAAGCACGATAAGGCTCCATTGCAGTGTTGTTTCCCACATCGAGAATCCACAGTAAACCTGCGGCCATCCAAAGTGAACTACTAAACGGAAATAAGAACAAAGCCAAACTGCAAATTAATGCGCCGATAAAAAAGTAAGGTTTGCGTCGGCCCCATCTTGGATGCCAAGTTTTATCACTCATAGCACCAATTATGGGTTGAATGATTAATCCTGTAAGCGGACCAGCAAGATTTAAAATTGGAATTTCATCAGGGCTCGCGTGTAAAAAGTCGTATATCGGATTTACGGCGCTTTGTTGCAAACCAAAACTGTACTGAATGCCAAAAAAACCAACATTCATGTTGATAATTTGCCAAAAACTTAATTTTACTTTTAAATTCATTCTGGTTGGTTAAATTGTTAATTTATCATAAACTTAATTTTAAAATACCCAAATAAAAACAGAATAAACAAAAAAACGTTTTCGGAATACCCGAAAACGTTTTCGACTTATGCTAAAAAAGCAAAAAAGTTACCTTATTTTTTTTGAAAAGGTATAATCACTTTTGTTTCCCATTCTAGTTCATCACCGCCATTAAACGGGTTTGCCATAAAATGCTCTAAAATTTTATTTTCAAGAGTGATTCCGTTTCGTTCTGCATAATCTTGTAAAGCAAACCAAGCGCGGTCTGATGTTCTAAAATTCCCGTAATATGTTGCTTTTAAACCTTTAATCACCGGCAAGGTTTTAAATTTAACTACAGCATCCGGAATTATCTTAGTGTTTTTTGCTACCGGAAAACAATAGTTAAACTCAAGAGTTTCTTTTTCTTGATCCCAATTGGTTACCTCAACATAGGGCCTGCCTATAATTTTGATGTTATTGGTGTATAAAAATCCAGTAATTGTAGCATCATTAGCAATCATGGTTTGCGCTTTTTCCTGCATGACACTTTTCAGGGCAACGTATGCCACGAATTCCTCATCAGAATTTCCTGTGCCTTCTATTTTTACCTTAAAATTTTTAAGATGTGCCTCTAAGCCTTTTTTAAAATCAGTTATTTTTTCCAACTGCTCTTTCTTGAAATCAGTTTCAAAAAAAGGAACTGTCAATTTATTGTACAAACTGTGTTTTGAATCGGATATTGCGACACTTACTTTTACTATTGAATCATTTATAGAGGAGAATTCCCAATCATAAATCATTTTTTTCTCACCTTGAGTTAGTGTGTAACTAAGCGCAGACCTACTCGTCTTTTGGGTTAATTCATATTTTTCATCTCCTTTTTGTTGCTGAATTGCAGTCCACTCCGCTAATCCTTGTATTACTGTAGCACGTGCAGCTTTCACTTTAAACTGAATGGTGTAATCTGATTGTTTAATTAAAAAGTACCATCCTAAAAAAGCAACTAGAAGCACACTACATGCCACTAAAATTTTCTTTTTAATGCTCATTATTTTTTCTTCATTTTTAATTTATCAGTAATAAAATCTCCGATATTTTTACCTTGAACTACTCCATTTTCAATAGCCGCACGATAATGAATTCCGCCATACAATCTGCTTATCGAAGCTTCGTCTGCAGCTTGTTGAAATGATTTAAAGGAGCGCTTAGGCAAGCCAAAAGGAACTTCAGAATCATCAACATAACTAAAATTATCCCCAAAAATAGAAGTTAAAATTATAGCAGAGCAAGACGAAACAACAGAGTGACCACTGGTATACTCCGGAAAAGGTGGCGTTTGCAGTTCCGGACGCCAATTTTCATCGATGTTTTGATTGATGTAGGTTTCTGGGCGAATCACATTGCTACGGTACTTTTCGTTCCAACAGCTAATAAAACTTTCAAAAATACCAATAGAAGTTTTTGTGTACGCAAAGACAGAAGTTTCAAAATCAGCCTTTGTTTTTTTCAGAGCAATTTTGGTGATGTTAATCCAATGTGCATCGGGTGTGTTTTTCTTTTTGGCAAACATCATGTGACCTTGCACCACTGTTGCATACGGATTACAATCCCAAAATGAAGCAATGTCAGACTCTTCAGGAATCACTCCATTTCTGTTTTTTTCAATGGCGAGTAATTTTTCAGAAATTTTATTTCCTATTTGGTACGTTTCTAAAGCATCTTTGTAAAAAGCTGAATTTTTATCGGTAGAAAAAGGATAGGGTGCTTTTGGCTTGAATTGTGCCGCAGAATCCATTACTAAAGTTCTTATTTCGCCCCAATGTGGCTCCACTCCATCCATATACGATGGCGGTGTAGGTTGCCAACGACCCGGCTCATCCGCATTTACTGAATATTTAGAAAAAGTTCTAGTTTGCTTATAATTGTCTTTGGCCATCCAAGCGGCAATACGCTCTACTACTTTCAAGGCATAGGTTTTAGAAGCTTCAAACTCCTCGGAATTTTCATCACTCCATTTAGTGTACAAACTATCGCGATATTTTTCGAGTGCTTCTTCAGAAAAAATCAATTGCTTGCTCAGCTCCATGTGTGCAATTATGGCTGCTAAGTTTTTGTTGACACCACTTTTTGAGTCTAAAACTGGGATCGAATCAAGACCATTTAACTGCCCTTGTAAACTGGTATAATTGCTATTATTTTGCGCTATAATTTCATAAGCAGCCACGTTTGGATATACATAAATACGACTAGCTACAGGTGGTGAAAAGATATCATGAACCATTATGCCTGTTACGGTATCGACCGCTGCACAAAAATCATCGGTGGTAACTTGTATACTTTCTTTTTTCTTACAAGAACTTAATGCTGTTAAAATAACAACTAGTCCAATCATCATGGACTTACTTCGAGATATAATAAGATGTTGTCGTTTCATTATTTTAATTTTTTAATAAAGGCAATTGATACACGGCTGCTTTTGTATTCGTACTAGTAACTAAAAGGTGTTTTTTTCCTTTAACCGTTATCATATCCAAATGTCTCACTGCTTTTTTAGTCAAATCGATACCAATTTGATGGCCTAAGAAAATAGTTTTATCGCTTTTAATCAATGCTCCAGAAAAACCATCAAACCTACTGTGATACGGTGTCACTCCAAAATAATTTCCTGCGGCAAATACAGCTGGTTTAGAACTACCATCAAACTTCGCTTTTACAAAAGTGGTAATTGGTGCTACCTGCATTTTATTGGTAAAAGGAACAAAAACAAACTTGCCTTTGTCATTTCTCATATACCCTGACTTTAAATTATGCACTTCAAAAAAAGCGCCTTTTGCTAACATTTTAGGATCAAAAATTTCTTCGACCGTTTTTCCTGCAAATGATTTGTAGGTGTTGAATTTCTTTTTAAGCATTCCACTAAATTGTTCAACCAATTCATCTAAACCATGAGTAGTGTAGTATTTACCGTTTTTTTCGATGGTTACAATAGTTTCGTAAGTACCATTTTTGTCAAAATCATCATAGTACATTTTCATTGGGAAAGTAGTCGAAGCTTTGAACTTAGAATTTAATCCCCAATTCCCTACCAAATAATCCAAATCGCCATCGTGATCAATATCAAACGGAATAATTGCCTGCCATAAGCCGTTGTTTTTTTCCGGAAAAACAGTTTCGGTTACATTCGTAAATTTTCCATTTTTATTGGCTAAAAAAGTTGGTTTCATAAATTCGCCCACAGCGATAATATCTGTTGTTCCATCAGCATTAAAGTCGGTAAAAACAGCTGCTGTAACCATTCCGATTTTCTCAAATGCTGGATTTTTCACGACTGTAAAAACTCCTTTATTATTGTTTAACAAATAACAATCAGGCATTGAGCCAAACCTATTGGTAACCGAATTGTTACCTACAAATACATCCAAATCACCATCTTTATCATAATCAAAAACTTGAACTGTTGAAGCATTCTGGGCTAGTTTGGGAAGTGATGCAACACTAAATTGTTTGTTATCATTAAAGTACAAACGGTCTTGCAAATCAGATGCGTTTTCACCACTGCCCGAAACAACAAATAAATCATTGATTTTGTCTTGATTAAAGTCGCCAATAACCGCCGAAGCATCTTCATAGATCGAATCTTTTGCTAGTAACTTGTCTTGTTTTAAACTAAAACCATTAGCGTTTTGGAAATAAACTGCTGCTTGTTTTCCTTTAGCACCACCGAAGAAAATATCATCAAGTCCGTCTCCGTTTAAATCGCCTACGGCCGTTGCTGCACCACGATCGGAGCGTTGAAAAGGGATTAATTTTTGTACCAAAACATCGATATACTCATTATCTTGTTGCAAATGATCAATACCTAAATTGCCATCTACTTTCTTAAAAATAGGCAGTACAGTCGGTTGTAATTTCGAATAATTGAACGCACGTCTGTCTTTATTGGCAGTAATAGTAAGGCTTTGATTCACTTTAACATTTTTAAGAGTTTGATACGTTTTATCAGGCCAAATAACTACTAACGAATCTATACTTTTGTGATTTCCTAATCCAAAATGAATCGCAGGTTCTGAGGAAGACTGAAATCCACGTGTGGTTTGTAACTCTTTAAATTGTTTTTTACCCTTGTTGTAGGCCACTACTTTAGCTCCTACTCCAAAAGAATTTTTACCCGCAAAACGCAATTTTACTTTTAAATAATTGGCTTTATTGTTGGTCGAATTGATATAAAGCGATGCAACGGCGTTCGTGTTATTGGTTACAATATCTAAATCTCCATCGTTATCAAGATCTGCATAAGCGCTACCGTTTGAAATAATTGAATCGTTTTCTATCCAATCCTGAGATCTATTTTTGTATTGCAAATCAGCAGCACCTTGAAAAACGTAATTAGTTACATTGCCACTAGGCATACGTTTTAAAGCTTCTTTATCTAACAATTTAGTCGAGCTTATTTTTTTCTTGACTTGATCGTTAGAGTAATATTTTACATAATCTAAGTCATTTGGTCGCTTTGGAATACCGTTACTTATAAAAATATCTTGTTCGCCATCTTGATCATAATCGCCAAAGAGCGTGCTCCAGCTCCAATCGGTCGCTGCTATGCCACTCAACAAAGCGGTCTCTGTAAAATGTTTTCCTGCCTGGTTTATTTGCAACATGTTACGCGCATACTGATTGTGATAACCCAATTTTTCTGTTCGCAACTTTAGCATCTGCATATTATCATCCCCTAAGGAAGCTTTGAGGACTTTTTCATCTTCTGCCAACATATCTAAACTTAGAATATCCGGAAATCCATCGTGGTTAACATCGGCAACATCTACGCCCATAGAGAAACGACTAGTATGCCCAAAAAACTGTTTGAGACTCTCGGTAAAAGTACCATCACCATTGTTCAAATAGTAATAATCGTCTTCGTGGAAATCGTTACCTACATAAATATCTGGATAACCATCTAAATTAAAATCAGAAACAGCAAGACCCAATCCATAACCGTTTGCGCCACCAAAAATGCCAGCTTGTTCACTTACATCAATAAATTTACCGTTGTCATTGCGAAACAATTTATCACCTGATTCGTAACTTCTGTTTTTGCGTGTTTCGGCTTTACCAAAAGAAAGCTCGCTGTGCACCGCGTGATTGAGCAGGTACATATCAAGATCGCCATCCAAATCATAATCGAGAAAAGCGGCAGAAGAACTGTAGTTATCTAAATCTAAGCCGTATTGTGCTGCACTTTCCGTAAATGTATTGTCTTTATTATTGATGAACAATTCGTTTTGACCTTCAAAACCATTGATACCAACAACCGCACAAACATAAATATCCAGGTAACCATCGCCATTTACATCGGCCATCACGGTACCCGTATTCCAGTCGCTATTGCCTTCCACACTGGCTTGTTCAGAGATATCTTCAAACTTATTTTTTCCTTTATTCAGGTAGAGTTTGTTTTTCCCTTGGTTTGATGTAAAATAAATATCGACTAATCCGTCGTTGTTGATATCTCCCAAAGCTACACCGCCGCCGTTGTAGTAATATAAGTAGTCTAAAATAGAAATATTCTTAGACGGTATCAATTCGTTTTTAAAAGCAATATTGCTATCTTCTGCTGGCAATTTATCGAACAATTGCCCTTCTTTTTTAGTGCAACTCACAACAAAAAGTGATGCAATGGCGAGTCTAAAAATATTATTCATTGAGTTTGAAAAGTTTTGGAACATCATTGTTAATAGCTGCTAATAGGAATGTCTTTTTATTTTTATTTTTTATCAGTTGCACTTTTCTGATTTCGCCTCTCACAAAAAAGCCAGATGCAGTGCTGCTACTGTTAGTAAAAGTTCCTTTTTTAGACCCTAAAAGAACACTACCATAATTGGCATCAAGTCTGCCATATTGTGGCTTGAATTCGTACTGATTTCCTCCCAAAATAAGATCGAGATAACCGTCTTTGTTTACATCCATCGTTGCAATGGTATTCACCGATGAAAATTGAACTTGAGCAGGCAATATAGTGACTACAAATTTTCCGTTTCCGGTATTAATTGCGACACAACTTTCTTGATAGGCAACCGTTTTTTGAATTGAGTTTTCCACTATTTCTTTGCTAAATAAATCTTGAAAAGTCTTAGTAGCATAAGCCGCGTAGCTTAAATTTTTCTTTTTTATAGACGGAATTTGCTTTGCTAACTCTTGTTTTAAATTGATCGGCAAATCTTTCCCATTTATGGATCGAGTTGCAATTTGCTCGATCGTACCGTTATTATCAAAATCGTTAGTAAATAATTTTAACGGATTGTTTTGACTTGGTTTGTAAGAGGTATTCGTTCCCTTATTACCAAGCACCAAATCTTTTTTACCATCATTATTCAAATCAACACAAACTACCGAATTCCAAAATCCGGTGTAGGTGGATAGATTTGATTTAAATTCTACCAAGCGGCGGCCGTTATTTTTAAAAATCATTGGTGCAGTCCAATCACCTACTAAAATCAAGTCTTTTTTAGAATCATTGTCGATGTCTTCCCAAATAGCATCAGTGATCATTCCGAAGTTATTAATTTTAAAAGCTTTTTTATCAATTACATTTGTAAAATTACCTTTACCGTCATTTTCTAAAAGTAGATGCTTTGGATCGATACCATACACACCAGGAACGCTTCGACTACCAATAAAAACATCAGTATCACCATCTTGATCAAAATCGTAAGCCACCATTATAGCGACATTATTGGAAGTGGTGGGGACTATAGTTTTACTGCGAGTAAAAACTCCTTTACCGTTGTTCAAATACAATCTGTTCTTATAATTGACTTGATCTGCTTTTTCGTTTCCGCCAGAGCCAACTAATAAATCAACATCACCATCATTATCAGCATCAAAAAAACTTGCGGCGGTATCTTCAAAAGCATCATCGAGGTCTAAGTCTTTTTGTGAAGAAATTTTGAAATCACCATTTCCGGCATTTAGGTATATTTTACCCGATTGTCCTTTGGCACCACCAATAAAAACATCTTCATTTCCGTCGCCATTGATATCAGCCACACACATCGAAGGCCCTTCTTGCGATAGCATTTTCGAGACTAAACCTTCATGATCAAAATCGATAAAATTATTTTCTTTGTGCGCAACAAAAGAAGAATTAACCGCTGAAAATTGAGTTTTTTGATTAATTATTTTAGGTAAAAAAGTGCCTTTTGCTTTAGCAATATCTAAATTCAAAACCACATTTTTAACTATCTTTTTAACGGTTTCTGTTCTTCCATTTGGCCAAATTACACGCAAGGAATCGATTTTTTTATCACCAATGCCGAATGTCATTGTGTAATCAATTGACGATTGAAAACCTCGAGACGGAATCAGCTCTTGCCTAATAATTTCAGATCCTGTAAAAAGCTCCACGACGCTACCGACTGCAAAAGTATTTTGACCGTTACCTTTTAGTTTCACTTTTACATATTGGTTTTTGGCATTTTTCTCCGCATTGTTTCGGTACACAAACGACTCCATGTTCACATTATTCACAACCAAATCTAAGTCTCCGTCATTATCTAAATCAGCATAAGCCGCACCATTAGAAAAACTTGGAGTATCTAAACCCCAATTAGTAGCCTGATTGCTAAAGGTTAAATTTTTATTGTTTTTGTAGGCGTAATTAGCAATTGGCGTACTTGGCATTTTACTAATTATGGTTTGAATTTCTTCTTTTTTACCTGTAACCACCATTTTTTGCATAAACTCATTGGCAAAAAAATCAACAAAATCTTGGTTAGTAAGATCATTGTAAATACCATTGCACACAAAAATATCTTTGTAGCCATCATTATCCATGTCAAATAATAATGCACCCCAACTCCAGTCGGTTTTTGCTACTCCGGCGTAATTAGCAATTTCTAAAAACTGATTTCCCCCATTGTTAACTTGCAAGGTGTTTTGCATGTATTGGGTGTAAAAATCTAAATTTACTTTGCGTACAAATAAATCATAATTTTCAAAATTGGTTGTAGTTTTTAGTCGCTCGTCAGGTTCTGGCAACATATCAGTTACAAAAATGTCAGCTTTACCGTCATTGTTTATGTCGGCCATATCAGCTCCCATTGAAGATTGACTGATGTGCGAAGTCCATCCTTTAATTTCCTCAGTGAAAGTTCCGTTTTTATTATTGATATACAAATAATCTCTCTCGTAAAAATCGTTAGAAACATAAATATCAGGATACAAATCTCCGTTTACATCTCCAACAGTAACTCCTAATCCAAATCCAATGAGACTACCATAAATTCCAGAATCGGCACTTACATCAGTAAATTTCCCATTGTCATTTCGCAATAATTTATCTCCGCCTCCTTTTAAAATTTCAGCTACATCCCAATCTTTATCGCGCAATTCCCTTTTATTTGAATAATTCAAACTGCTAACTGGTATAAAACTGTTGTTTAGGATGTACACATCAAGATCTCCATCTTTGTCATAGTCAAAAAAAGCGGCATGAGTAGTAATTCCAGTATCGGCCAAGTTGTATTCGGCTGCTTTCTCCGTAAATGTTCCGTTTTTGTTGTTAATAAAAAGTTCGTTTTTTTGTTGATCACCTAAGTTATTTCCAGCATTACAAACGTAAATATCTAAAAAGCCATCAGCATTTAAGTCTACCATAACAACACCCGTAGACCAAGATTTATTTCCTTCAACACCTGCTTTTTTAGAAATGTCTTCAAACTTGAAATTTCCTTTGTTCAAATAAAGTTTATTAGCCCCAAGATTTGAGGTGAAATACACATCCGGAAGTCCATCATTATTGATATCACCTATGGCAACACCTCCACCATTATAAAAATTACGGTATTTAAAGATATTCATATCTGCCCCGTTTTTTACTTCATTAAGAAATGAAATTCCAGTTGCTGAAGAATCTAACTTTGTAAACAGCAAACCTTCTTTGTCTTGTTCTTTATTAGAACAACTTAAAATACTTTTGGCAAGAATACAGCTTAAAAATAAGCGCTTTAACATAATTAGTTTTGACATTGAATCAGAAAATTGTACGGATTAGATTTGCCTAATTTATAGATAATTATAGTAAAAATGAATAAAATTGTAAAAAAATAAAGAGGGTAACAAATACCCTCTTTAAAACTAACTCAAAAAAATAATTACTGGTAAACAAACATTTAGTAGCCTGGGTTTTGTTTTAAATTAGCGTTAAACAAAGCATCGGCTGGAATCGGGAATAAAACATATTTTTTATCGGAAACATACGGTTTTAAAGCTCTAGCTTCTAAGAATTTACCAAAACGAATCATGTCGTTTCTTCTCCATCCTTCGTACCATAATTCTTTACCTCTTTCAGTATAAATAGCGTCTAAAGTAGTAGGAACCGTACCTGCAACATTTGTTCTAGACACCAACTGAGCAAATTTAGCGGCATCATTAACTCCTGTTCCACCTCTTAAAATTGCCTCAGCTTTCATCAACAATGCATCTGAATAACGCATCAAAACGTAATCATTTTCAGGAACTCCTAAATTAGCAGCGTCTGGTATGTATTTTTGACTTCTGATACCCGCAGTTTCAAGTGTATTTCCACCTGTAATAATTGTCAAAGCAGAGGTAAAAACAAGTGGATTACCCTTTCTATCTTTTAGATTAAGAGTTCCTGCAGGGATATTAGTGTATGCTACACCATTTGCGTCTTTATCTTTCCCATTTTCATCTCTATTTTTACCATTCTTCATCTGACCAATTTGAAAACCAACATTATTTCCGAATTCGGCCAATATATATGGATCTGCATTTTTAATACGTCTATCATTTGGATTAAATTTGTTATAGTACTCCGCAACTGTCGAGAACCCATTCCATCCATCAGGCGTTTGATTGTAGTGCATCGACATTCTCCAGCGAGATTGTACTCCTCCACCTTGACCACCTCTTACATTCTTTGATGAAAAGATAATTTCTGGTGAAGTATTATTTTCTGGTTTAAAATTATCCCAGTAATCAGGTGATAGATTTGCCGTAATGGCATTGACATGCGTTACAACTTTAGTCATGTCAGCAGCATCAAAAGTGTATGGACCTGCTGGATCTGCAGCATTAAACACCCCTTTATTAAGATACAATTTAGCCAAAAGAAAATGTCCTGCATCTGTGTTCGCTATACTGGCATCTCCTGCAACGCGCGCTGGCAAAGCCGAAATTACTGCTTCCATTTCACTGATTACAAAAGCTGTTGCTTCTTGTCTAGTCCAAACTTTTGGATCAGCTTCTAGCGAACTTCCAGCCTCTCTGTAAGGTACTTGCCCAAACAAATCAATAGCATGATAGTAATAAAAAGCTCTCAAAAAACGCGCTTGTGCAATTTGCGCAGCGGTACCGTTTTCAACTACTAAATTACAATTATTGATCTGAGACAATAATGAGTTCCAAGCGTTTCTGATTTCGATATTATCCGGAGCCCAAGTATGCGTATGCAGTTGCCTCCATTTTGCATTGTCATCCCAGTCGCCACCTCTTGTAGGGCCAACCAAAGCATCTGTTGACATTTCACCTAAGGCAAACATTTTATCTTGATCTTGAAATCCTCTAAGCCCTTCATAGGCACTCACTAGTAAAGCGGCAGAATTTACTGTTGAGCTACCTGTATTGTCAAGAACAACTCCATCAAGTACCTCCTCTTCTAAATTGGTGCAACTCACCCCTAATAATAAAGTACTCGTAAATAAGATACTTTTAAATATATTAATTCTTTTCATTGTTTGTTTGATTAAAATGTTACGTTAAACCCAAGAGAAACACTTCTGTCTCTCGGATATGATAAATACTCCATACCCGCTGAAGGAACCCCATTTAATGATTTATCAGTGTCAACCTCAGGATCAGTTCCTGAGTAACTTGTAATAACAAATAAATTAGATGCATTTACAAAGAAGCGAGCCGATTTAATTTTAAATCGTTCTAACGAATTGATTGTGTAACCAAAAGTTAAATTCCCCATTCTTAAGAAATCTCCTTTTTCTAAATATTTTGTAGAAGGAGAGTTTGGATCTCCTTGTGCTTGAGGAGAAGTTGCAGCCTCTAAAGTCGTATTTCTTCCTCCTAAAAATGCTCCTTTGAAAAAATACGCATTTGTTGTATTGTTGTAAATATAATGACCAAATGCACCGTAGAATGAGGCACTCATATCAAAATTTTTGTAAGCTAAACTAGTAGTAAAACCAACATTTATTTTTGGCAAAGGTTGTTTATCTAACAATTTTTTAGCAGCTGTACCTAAACCAGTATCATTTCCTGTGGCGTCTGCATAAATTGAATTACCTGTTGCATCGTAGCCTCTCCACTCATATAAGAAATAAGTATAAGCAGGCATGTTATTGGTGATAACTTGCGCATAAGCATCTGTTAAACCTTGTCCGTTTAATCCACCCGTTGCGATAAAACCAGCAAAATTTTCTACCTTATTTTTCAAAAATGATGCATTACCAGAAACATCCCATGTAAAGTCTTCTGTGTCAATCACTTTATAGTTCAATGCAACCTCAATTCCTGTATTGATCAAGTTCCCTGGTAAATTCTTGAAACGAGGTGATGGTGGACCTGGCTGAGTTGCAGCCGCTGGAACAGGAAATATCAAATCTTTTGTATCTCTTTGAAAATAGTCTACAGAACCTGTTAACCTATTATTAAACAATTCAAAATCAGCACCCACTCCGTATGACTTTGTAGTTTCCCATTTTAAATCTTCGTTAGAGTTAGTATCAACATTTAAATTACCATTGTTACCATAAGATGCTCTAGCAATTGCCGAGTTTGGTGCGAATTCTTGGTTTCCTGTAATACCGTAATTTCCTCTCAACTTAAAGCTATTTACCAAGCCTTCTTTATCTTCTAGAAGTTTATAAGCTACACCCACAGAAGGGAAATAGTCGTATTTATTATTTATACCAAGTTTTGTAGAACCGTCAGATCTCATAGTAGCTGTTAAAATTAACTTTTTGTACAAAGTAGCATTTACTCTTCCAAAATAAGACTGCAATTCTACTCTATTTCTAAATGATGACGCTCTAAATTCATTTTGCAAACCACCTTCAATGTTATCAATCAAGTTTACTTGATTTACTTCGTATCCTTTTCCACTAGCAAAATTACCGTCAGCATGATAATCATAATAAGAGTAACCTACCAATGCATCTAAATTAAAGTTATCACCAAAGTCGTTGTTGTAATTTAAAGTATGCTCAAAAGTTTTATTGAACTTGTTTTGATTATTGATATTGGCTGTTCCAAATCGAACTTCACTTGTTCCTGGGACAGTGGCTTGAAACTGATTGCCTGATATTTCCATGGTTGGCAACAATTGACTTTTTCTGCTTGAAGTAGAAGATTCGACACCAAACAAGAATTGATACTTCAATTTACTTGTGATTTTCCAAGTAGTGTTGATACTTCCAAGTAATTTATTGGTATCTGTGTAATCGGTATAAGAATCTAAAAGCTGCACCGGATTCAAATAATCATCTCCTACTACGTTGTAAGAACCATTAGGATTCCTTATCGGCAAAGTTGGGTTCCAATACAATGCTGTACCAATTACATTTCCTATAAATCCAGCATTGTTAGACAAAAGGGTAGCTTGATCTTTTATGGATGAATAAATAATTCGTGACTCTACCTTTAAGGCTCCGTTGAAAAAGTCATTAGAATTATAAAAACTTGCATTATAACGATCCAAACCTGTGTTTTTCACAATACCATCAGTATTTGAAATACCTAAAGATATTCTTGTGTTAGAATTCTCTGTAGATTTTGTAAAAGATAAATCATGATTTTGTGCAAAACCATTTCTTAATACAGCATCTTTCCAATTGTACGATCTTGATCCTTGATCATCACCACCAGCAGCAGCAAATTGATCTCCAGTCATTACATCTAGCTTTCCAGCCATTTTACTGAACTGAAATGAAGTGCTGTAGGTTAATTGAGGAACATTTGATTTTCCTTTTTTCGTGGTAATTACAATAACTCCATTAGCTCCACGAGAACCATATATCGCAGTTGAAGAAGCATCTTTTAATACCGACATGCTTTCAATATCATTTTGATTGATAAAGTTCAATGGGTTTCTTGCTGATGAGGTACCCAATAAATCAGCTCCTCCCGCCGAAACATTTCCTCCATCCAAAGGCACACCATCAACTACGATAAGTGGTCCATTACCTGAACGGATAGAAGAATTACCACGCACTCTAATAGCTACTCCTGCACCAGGCTCACCACTTGATTGTGTCACTTGTACACCAGCAACCTTACCACGCAACAATTGAGCAGGTGACGGAGACGCCACATTATCAAAGTCTTTTGCGCTAATTTGATCAACCGCACCAGTTGCATCCTTTTTCTTTACTGATCCATACCCAATAACAACAACTTCTTTCAACTCTGCTGAATCTTCTTTTAAAACCACGTTAACTGTGCTTTTACCAGCTACACTTAATTCTTGTGATTTGAGACCAATATAGCTAAAAACTAAAATTGCATTTGGCCCAACGTTTTTGATTGTAAATTTTCCATCCAAATCAGTTTGTGCTCCATTATTTGTTCCTTTCACTAAAATAGAAGCTCCCGGAAGCGGGCCACTACTATCAGAAACAGTACCTGACACGTCTTGCGCATAGGTCAAGCTTGTGCAAAGTATTGTCAGAAACAACATCAAGACTTTTATTAGACTATTTTTCATACGTAATAAATAAGTTGGTTAATAATTTCTTTTGTGGTTTGTTAATATCTTGAAAATCAAATGTAATTTAAAATTTATGAAAATTTTAAGATTCGGGGTAACTATAACGTTTTCGGAGCACCGAAAACGTTTTCGATTTTTAAATTAATACTGCAAAAATTTAATAATAAAAAT
>CAZMHK010000014.1:0-37578 GCA_964566045.1 uncultured Flavobacterium sp. | reverse complement strand
TTTAAGGCTTTTAGCCTGTCAAAGGCTAGAAGACTTAAAAAGATTGTAACGCATAGCAGGAAATAGCTCATAAAAAAAAACAGCTACCAAAAATGATAGCTATTTTTATAAATATTAAATACTCTTGTTATTATTTACGATCCACACATCTCACAATCTTCTGGACCAGCATTTTTGGCTAGTTCGATCATGGCTCTGTATTCAGCTGCAGTCATTTCTACAGGTTCGGCTACAACCGGGATAGCAATCGGTTGTTCTTTAATAACAATAGGTTCTGCTTTTTTATCGTTGTTTAATGTAAATTTAATAGCGTCAACGGCAGCTTTTGTTCTTAAATAATACATTCCGGTTTTAAGACCTGATTGCCAAGCATAAAAGTGCATTGAAGTTAATTTAGCATAATTTGCATTTTGCATGAACAAGTTCAACGATTGCGACTGATCTACAAAATACCCACGCTGGCGGGACATATCGATAATATCTTTCATAGACATTTCCCAAACGGTTTTGTACAATTCTTTCAAATCCTGAGGAATATCAAGCGCTTGCACCGATCCGTTGTTACGCATTAACTCTTGTTTCAGGGTTTCATTCCACAAACCACGCTCTACAAGATCGTGAAGCAAGTGTTTGTTTACCACAATAAACTCGCCCGAAAGTACACGTCTGGTGTAGATATTTGAAGTGTAAGGCTCGAATGCTTCATTGTTACCCAAAATTTGAGAAGTTGAAGCTGTAGGCATAGGCGCTACCAATAAGGAGTTACGAACACCGTGCTCCATAACTTCTTTACGAAGCGAAACCCAATCCCAACGACCTGATAAATCAGCATCGGTTAATCCCCATAAATTGTACTGAAATTCTCCTTGCGAAATAGGTGACCCTGCAAAACTTGAATACGGTCCTTCTTCTTTGGCCATTTCCATCGATGCTGTTACGGCCGCAAAGTACATCGTTTCAAAAATTTCTTGATTCAGTTTTTTAGCTTCGTCACTTGTAAACGGCAAACGCAACATGATGAATGCATCTGCAAGTCCTTGCACACCTAAACCAATTGGACGGTGGCGTTTATTAGAGTTTTCTCCTTCTTTAACCGGATAATAATTCCTGTCAATTACTTTATTTAAGTTGCGCGTTACACGCTTGGTTACGGTATAAAACAAATCGTGATTGAATGCTCCGTTTTCAACAAACATCGGCAATGACAATGAAGCCAAGTTACATACAGCAATTTCATCTTTTGAAGTAAACTCCATAATCTCAGTACATAAATTCGAGGAACGAATAGTACCTAGATTTTTTTGGTTCGATTTGCGGTTGGCAGCATCTTTGTACAACATGTAAGGCGTTCCGGTCTCAATTTGCGACTCTAGGATTTTCTCCCACAATTCATGCGCTTTGATGGTTTTTCTACCTTTACCAGCCGCTTCGTATGAGGTATACAATTTTTCAAACTCTTCTCCATGCACATCATACAAGCCCGGACATTCATTAGGACACATTAAAGTCCACAACCCATCTTCTTGCACACGTTTCATGAATAAATCCGAAGTCCACATCGCAAAAAATAAATCTCTTGCACGCATTTCTTCTTTTCCAGTATTCTTTTTCAAGTCTAAGAAATCAAAGATATCAGCATGCCAAGTTTCTATATAAATTGCAAAACTTCCTTTACGTTTTCCACCACCTTGATCTACATAACGAGCCGTATCATTAAACACACGCAACATCGGAACAATTCCGTTTGAAGTTCCGTTTGTTCCACGAATATACGATCCTGTAGCTCTCACGTTGTGAATAGAAAGTCCAATTCCACCTGCTGATTGCGAGATTTTTGCCGTTTGTTTCAACGTATCGTAAATCCCATCAATACTATCATCTTGCATCGCCAAAAGGAAACAACTTGACATCTGAGGTTTTGGAGTACCGGCATTAAATAAGGTAGGCGTAGCATGGGTGAAGAATTTTTTCGACATTAAGTCGTAGGTTTCAATAACCGATTTCAAATCACCTAAGTGAATCCCCACAGAAACACGCATCAACATATGCTGCGGACGCTCTACAATTTTACCGTTTATTTTAAGCAAATACGATCTTTCTAGCGTTTTAAAACCAAAATAATCGTAGTTGAAATCTCTATTGTATATAATGTGCGAATCTAAATACTCCGCATTATCCATAATAACTTTGTGCACTTCCTCAGATAGCAAAGGAGCATATTGTCCATTTCTAGGATTCACATAATGAAACATATCATTCATCGTTTCAGAGAACGATTTTTTAGTGTTCTTGTGCAAATTCGAAATGGCTATACGGGCAGCCAATTGTGCATAATCCGGGTGTGCAATGGTCATTGAGGCAGCTGTTTCAGCCGCAAGATTATCCAATTCTGAGGTGGTAACCCCATCATAAAGTCCTTCAATAACACGCATCGCCACTTTTACAGCGTCTACTAAATCATTCAAACCATAGCATAGTTTTTTAATTCTATCCGTGATTTTGTCAAACATTACAGGCTCTTTGTGCCCGTCTCTTTTTACTACATACATACGCAAAGTGGTTTTAAAAAACAGAAAATCCCTTCTCTGTTTTAAGTTATTTGTTGATTATTTCGCAGCATAACCACCACAACTCTTGTGGCAGCAACTACTATTGGTGGTCACTGATTTAGAATAAAGTTCAGTTTCTTTGTTTTCGGGAGCTTATCCCGCTGTCATTCCAATCTTTTTAGTCCTGAGAAAAATCAGGACTAAAAAGGATTTTCCCTTCCATCGGGGCTAGGAAGGTAGTAGGTATATTCAAAACCAATTAAAAATCGGCGTCGAAGGTAATTTTTTGTGCTTCTTCATCGGTGTTCATCACACCTGCTTTTTGGTATTCAGCTACTTTTTTCTCGAAGAAGTTGGTTTTTCCTTGCAATGAAATCATATCCATAAAATCAAAAGGATTAGCCGTATTGTATTCTCTGTCACAACCTAATTCCACCAACAAACGATCTGCAACAAACTCCAAGTACTGTGTCATCAATCCTGCATTCATTCCAATTAAAGATACTGGTAACGACTCGGTAATAAACTCTCTTTCAATATTTAAAGCATCTACAATGATTTCTCTAATTCTTTCTGTAGGTACTTTATTGATTAAATGGTGGTTGTGCAAGTGTACCGCAAAATCACAGTGAACCCCTTCGTCACGAGAAATCAACTCGTTCGAAAAGGTAAGTCCTGGCATTAAGCCACGTTTTTTCAACCAGTAAATAGAGCAAAATGCACCTGAGAAAAAGATTCCTTCAACGGCTGCAAAAGCAATCAAACGCTCCGCAAACGAATCCGATTCAATCCAACGCAAAGCCCAATCTGCTTTTTTCTTGATTGCAGGAAACACATCAAGCGCATTGAACAATTCATCTTTCTCCGCTTCGTCTTTAACGTAAGTATCAATCAACAAAGAGTAAGTTTCGCTGTGAATGTTTTCCATCATGATTTGAAAACCATAGAAAAACTTCGCCTCAGCATATTGTACTTCATTCACAAAATTCTCTGCCAAGTTTTCATTTACAATTCCATCTGAAGCAGCAAAAAATGCCAAAATGTGTTTTACAAAGTACCGCTCATCATCAGAAAGTTTATTGTTCCAGTCATTTAAATCCTGTGACAAATCGATTTCTTCAGCAGTCCAAAAACTAGCTTCCATTTTTTTATACCACTCCCAAATATCATGATGTTTAATCGGAAAAATTACGAAACGATTTTTGTTTTCTTGTAAAATTGGCTCCACTTGTGTCATTGTATGTTGTGTTTATTTTGTGATTTTATCGAAAAAAATTGCTTTCTGCGGAGTACAAAGATTGTGAAATATTGCTTCAATAAAAAGTCAAACTTATTCACAATCGGACCTAGTTTTTAACAAACCACAGAAAAACAAAGGCAAATTCATTCAAATCACAAAACACTGTAAATCAGTTTTTTGTAATTCCAAAAATGGTGCTAAGCACCGTAAAATATAGGATTTTTAAAAAGAAGAAAAGCAGTTTAACAGTTACCGCTTCTGGTTGTTTTTGTGTTCTTCTGCCACAGTTTCCAGCTCAGCATACCAGTCTTCGCCAAACTTTCTAACTAATGCTTCTTTGACAAATTTGTACACCGGCACTTCAAGTTCTTGACCAAGGGAACAAGCCGCGTCACAGATGTCCCATTTATCATAATTTACCGCTGCAAACTCACTAAAATCTTTCACGCGCACCGGATATAAATGACAAGAAACAGGTTTTTTCCAGTCGATTATTCCTTGATTGTAGGCTTGTTCGATTCCACATAATGCGGTCTTGCCATCAAAAATTACGTATGCACAATCTTTATTGTCAATTAAAGGAGTTTCTAGTTCCCCGTCCGTACCAGTTACCCAAGTTCCTTGTGCCTCGATAGCCGCTATGCCTTGCTTGCGCAAAAAAGGCTTCACTTTTGGATAAATGGCCTCTAAAATCTTGGTTTCTTCCTCACTTAATGGCGCTCCGGCATCGCCGTCTACACAGCAAGCTCCTTTGCAAGCTGATAAGTTGCACACAAATTCTTTTTCGAGTAAGTCCTCTGAGACGATGGTTTTTCCTAGTTGAAACATGCCGCAAAGGTATTCAAACAAATCGAAAAAGCAGCCCACAAAAACAAAAAAAGAAATGTATGCAGATTAAAATTCGAGATTAAAAAAAAGCCACAACTCCTTTATTGATAACCAAAAATGAATACTTTTGCACCTTAAAACACATCGACATGGGACTAGATTTAAGAGAAATAATAACTGTAAGCATGGTGCTTTTTGCCGTTATTGATATTGTTGGATCTATTCCAATTATTGTGGATTTACGAGCTAAACATGGCATTATCGAATCGGAGAAAGCTTCCATCGTTGCTGGTATAATCATGATAGTGTTTCTTTTTGCAGGTGAAGAATTACTAAACCTCATCGGTATTGATGTGAATTCATTTGCTGTAGCAGGATCATTTGTTTTGTTTTTCTTGGCACTTGAAATGATTTTAGGAATCCGCATTTATCGTGACGAGGAAGCGAGCTCTGCCTCTATCGTTCCTCTTGCGTTCCCTTTAATTGCAGGAGCAGGTACCATGACTACCTTACTTTCATTGCGTTCACAATACAATACGCTCAACATTGTTATTGCGATTATTTTGAATATTATATTGGTTTACGTGGTTCTTAAATCGTCTTCTAAAATTGAAAAAATGTTAGGCGAAAACGGACTTGGCGTAATCAGAAAGACTTTTGGGGTGGTATTATTAGCTATTGCTGTTAAATTATTCGCTGCTAATGTTAAAGGTCTATTTGCTTAACTATTTTTTTTATAAGTTTACACACTCAAACAATACCAAAATCATTGATAGAGATAGCTATATTGCTATTTATGCTTTAAAAATCAAAATTTTTTATGAAAATCTTTACTAACATACTGGTATTTTTAGCTCTAGCGCTAATCGTCTTTAATGTTACTTTATTAGACTTCAGCAATCCTTTTAAAGGAGATAGCATAGTTGCCTTTATTGGAATAGGAGCTTCATTGTGCGCTGTACTTATTTTATTAATTTTTAGAGTTTCTAAAAAAATAGAAGAAAAAACAAAAGAAAACTTGTAAGCATGTTTGATGTTTTGATCATTGGCGGTGGTGCTTCAGGGATGTCTTGTGCACTTGTTTTAGGATCTGCAAAACACAAATCCTTTGCCACTGATAAAAAAATCGGCATTTTTACACATCAAAAAAGTAGCGCTTTGCAAGAGGCGCTTTTTAATAATGCTTACGGAATTCCCGCAGGTACACGGGGAGCTACGCTCTTAGCAGATAGCGTAACCCAACTGCAAAACACCTACCCACACATTACAACTATTCCCAATGAAAAAGTGCTGCGCATTGAAGGAGTTGCACCGTATTTTATTGTGCACACCAACAAAGCAACCTACAGCAGCAAACTGATTGTAGTAGGAATTGGATCAGCAAACACTTTTGCCATTGATGGCTTAATGGAATATGTAATTCCGCACCAAAAATCATTGGAATCCAAGCAACGCATACAGCTAAAAAACAACGATCATCTTATAACAGAAGGTATTTATGTTGTTGGAACTTTAGCCGGCTGGAGAAGTCAATTAGCCATTGCTGCAGGAAGCGGTGCTGCGGTAGCCACTGATATCCTGACACTTTGGAACGATGGCATACAAACGCATGCACACGATAGCATTCGATAAAACTTTTTATTTTTTAACAGGAAGTACTTTTTTCAGCATGGCGTCATCACGAACAAGAATTTCATAATAACGCTGCTCGCCAAATAATTGCTTGGCAAATTCAGCGGTGAGGTATTTTTTTACCAAATCTTTACTTTTCGAGAAATCTAAATCCAATCCGTTTTTAAACACAAACTCCTGAAAAGCTTTCACATAAGCAGTGGTCGATTGTATTTTGGCTTGTAATTTTTCAAAAGTCAATCCTTTTAAGCTTGTTTTTTTATTGTCAAGTTGTTCAAAAACAAAATTACCCACAATACCCGATTGCAAGAAATACGCGGTTTCTTCTTGACCGTGTTCTGCTACAATTGGAACAAAAATATCAGGCACAATACCGCCGCCACCGTAAACAATTTTACCTTTTTTGGTTTTAAATTTAAGCGTATCCGCCACTTTTATACTGTCTTTGGAGTACAGCTCGCCATTGGCAATTCGTCCTTCGGATTCTTTAAAATAGGCTTCATTCCCCTTTGAATATGGTTTTTGAATGGAACGACCGGTGGGCGTGTAATAACGTGCAATTGTCAATCGAACGGCTGAGCCATCTGCAAAATTCATTTCGCGTTGCACCAATCCTTTTCCAAAAGTTCGTCGACCTACAATAGTTCCTCTATCGTTATCTTGAATAGCTCCTGCTAGAATTTCACTAGCTGAGGCACTGTTTTCATTCACCAAAACAAATACTTTTCCTTTTTCGAAACTGCCTTTTGCCGTAGCATACGTTTTAGTTGTAGTGCCGTTTTTGGCTTTCGTAAATACAATAAGTTGCTCATCAGGCAAAAATTCATCGGCTATAGCAATGGCTTCTTCCATATAACCACCGCCGTTATCACGCACGTCAATAACAAGTGAAGTAACTCCTTTTTTCTTGAGCATATTGAGGCCTGTCATGAACTCCTCGTAAGTAGTCTCGGCAAAACGATTAATTTTAATGTAACCCGTTGTTGGGTTGAGTAATAGGGATACATCCACACTTTTGATCGGAATGATATCACGTTTGATTTTGACCTTTAATTTTTTTTGAATTGATTTTCTAAAAATAGTCAACTCGATGCTTGAGCCTACCTCACCTTTTAATTTACTAAACAAGCTGTCTGTAGGCAATTTTCGACCGAAAAGTTTAGTTTTGTCAGCATACAAAATACGATCGCCTGGTAACAATCCTGCTTTTGCCGAAGGGCCGTTTTCAACAGGTTTAATAACAGCAACAGAGTCTTTGTACATGTAAAAATTTACTCCAATACCCACAAAATTTCCTTGCATACTCTCTGCTACCTCTTGTTGCTGGGTTGGCGGCACGTAAACAGAATGCGGATCTAATTGCGCCAAAATTTTATCTACCGTAAGATTTACAATCGAATCGGTGTTGATTTCATCTACATATTCAGCGTCAATAAAATCGATTAGTTTATTGAGTTTGGCTTTAGAACTTGTCCTGGATGTCAATCGATTTGAGCCCGGTAATTGAATCACGCTACCCAATAGCACGCCCGCCGCAAGTGTTGCGCCTAAAATAAGTGGTAAATATTTAAAATTAACCTTCATTTATTCTTCAAGAATTGGAATATGCTCTACTTCTACTCCTGCTTTAATTAAAAATTGTATGCCCGAATCATCGCGATACCCATTGTGGTAAACGACCCTTTTTATTCCTGATTGGTGAATGAGTTTACTGCATTCTTTGCAGGGCGAAAGCGTAATGTACAAAGTGGCTCCTTCACAAGATTGTGTAGAACGAGCTACTTTTAAAATTGCATTTGCCTCAGCATGCAACACATCCCAACGGGTAATACCTTCCTCGTCTTCGCAACAATTATCAAAACCACTCGGAGTACCGTTGTAACCATCCGAAATAATCATTCGGTCACGCACAATAATAGCACCTACCTGCTTGCGTTTGCAATAAGAGAGCAAACTCCACTCTTTTGCTATACGCAAATAGGCTTTATCGTATTTATTTAATTTTTTTTCGCTCATTTTATCGGTTCCAAATTTCACTTGCAATTATCATCGGAATAACCACACCTATTATAAAAGCAGACATTACTAAAGTCCAATCTCGTTTAGAAAATCTAAAAACAGTTTGCACGATGTAAGACAGTACCAAAAGTACAAAAACAACAATCATTTGTGCGGCTTCAATACCAAGTGCAAACTCTGCCAAAGGCAACACTTTTGAAGCGGCATCTCCGCCCAAAATAGATTTAAAATAATTCGAAAATCCTAAACCGTGAATAATACCAAAAAACAGAGTTATGAAAACAACCAGATTAATACTTTCTTTTTTATTGTTTTTTCCAGCGGTAAATAAGTTAAAAAGTGCGGTGATCAGAATCGTTATCGGAATTAAAAACTCCACCACGTTCGCTTTAATAACAATGATTTCAAAGACAGACAGTACCAAAGCCAAAGTATGACCAAGAGTAAACAAGGTAACGAGTAAGACAACTCGTTTCCAATCTTTAAAAGCGTACGGAACGGCAAGCGCCATTAAAAACAAAACGTGATCGTAAGCATTGAGGTCTAAAACGTGTTTTAAACCTATTTGAAAGTAGATCCAAAATTCATTCATCAAAATTCATTTAAGGTGGATAAAGGGTTGTAAACATACGATTATTTTTGAAAATTTATCTGCTAAAAGGGCAAATATGTATGCTAAAACGCACGATTGATTTCCTAAAACATACTAATTAGCGTTTGACAAAATACAACCAAATAGCTTAACAATTTTTCACCAGAAAAACGCTCAAAAGTGGAAATTCAACTGATTTACATTTACTTGAAACAGCTCAAAAACGTCCTGAATTTTTTAGTTAATCTTAAATTTACCTTAACCTTACAACTTTACAATTCGGTAAACCTAAGCCAACATTTTAATGATTATTCGACAATATTATCCTAAACAAAGATTTTGAATCATGGTCTAGATTTGCATTCGAACAAACAAAAACACACTATAACCATGAAAAAACAATTATTTAAAAAAATAGCTTTAACATCAGTATTGCTTACTGCTGTTGTTGCTTGTCAAGATGACAACAATGAAGCTCCTGCGTTAAATACTACTATTAATTTTGCAAATACCTCTACTGTTCCACCATTGGCTGTTGCAAAAGAAGGATTCGAAAACTTACAAATTACTTCTTTATTAAGTAGCCCTGATGTATTGGCTCAATCACCAGGATTTATTTACGGGGCACAACCTGACGGAGCTGGATTCATGAAAGATCCTGCTGGAGACGGTTACATTATGATTACCAACCACGAAATCTTAAAATCGGTTTCAAGAGTATATTTTGACAAAACTTTAAAACCAGTAAAAGGAGATTATATCGTTGACGCAGTAGGCGGACTGACTCGTTTGTGCTCGGCTACACTAGCTGTGCCGGCTATTCACGGTTTTGGACCTTTGTTTTTAACGGCTGGAGAAAGTGGTGAAGAAAGTATGGTACACGGTATTGACCCACTTGGGCTAAGCAACATGAAAAGCCGAACTGATCGTGTTTTGCCAGCTTTAGGAAAAGCAAGTATGGAAAATGCCGTACCATTGACGAAGCAAGCTTATCCTGGAAAAACTGTAATAGTAATTGGCGAAGATCAATCGTACTCTACCTCTCATGCTAGTGCAGGACAAGTGATCATGTACATGAGCGAAACTGTTGGAGATTTAAACAACGGAAAATTATATGCCTTGAAAAGAAACGACGGAAACCAAACCGAAATGAGTATGGGAATGGGATCCTCATTTGACGTTTCATTTGTTGAAATTCCGAATGCTAAAAATTTAACTGGCGCAGTAATCAACACTACGGTAAACAACTTGGGAGCCATTCGTTTTTCAAGAGTAGAAGATGTTGATTACCGCAAAGGATCAGCAAAAAATAACCGTGAATTGTACTTTACAGCTACCGGACAAGCTAGCGCTAATGCTCCAGTTGCAGGTTATACTATGTGGGGACGCGTTTACAAATTGATATTAGACGATGCTAATCCTTTAAAAGGAAAATTAGAGTTGGTAATTGAAGGCGACTCAACTCCAGGAACAGGAATTATCAATCCAGATAATATTACAGTAACTGAGAATTATGTTTACACACAAGAGGATGGAGATTCTTACTACACTGCTGCTCAACATGATTCTTACATTTGGCAATACAATATCGCATCTAAAGTAAACAAACCTTGGTTAACGATGAACCACAAAAGAACCGACGCTGCTTGGAATACAACTTACAACCAAACGAATGAAATGCGTTTTGGTAGCTGGGAGTACGGTGCCATGGAAGATATCTCAGATGTAATTGGAGTACCAAACACCTTTTTAGTTAACATTCACCCACATACTTGGCAAAAAGATGCTTTCTCGAATGCTGACGGAAGCGGTTTAAACACCAATAAAGAAGGCGGTCAAACTATTATCATCAGAAACGTACAGAGATAACACCTTTAAAATCCAAACTATAGCAACCCAAATTCACTTTGGGTTGTTGTGGTTTATTACAACTCGGTTTATTATGAAATCCTTACTAAAAATTCTTCCCTTATTTACATTACTTTTTTTCTCGTGTCAGAAAGAATATGAAACCTTAGGGCCAAAGGAAGAACTGTTACAGCAAATTGCCCAATTGAATCAGGAAATAGAAGCATTTGAGCAAATGGCAAAAAAAAATGCTAGCAACAAACAACTGCAGCAAAGTTTTGAAAAAAGTCGCCTTGCTTACAAAAAAATTGAATGGGCAGTGGAATACTTCACGCCTGAACCAGCACGATTTATTAATGGTCCTGCACTCGATGAACTAGAGGTAGAAGAAAATAAATTTTTGAATCCGAGTGGTTTTCAAGTTATCGAAGAGCTGATTTACCCAACATTTTCAACCAAAGAGAAAGCTACTTTACAGCGAGAAATTGCTGTTTTGAAAGGATTGATCATGCAAGTTAAAGAACATGTTTCGGTAATTACTATCAGCCCAGATTATGTTGTTGATGCTGTAAAAATGCAAATGTATCGCATCATCACGCTCGGAATTACAGGGTTTGATTCGCCTATTGCCAACAATTCCATCCCAGAAGCGCAGGCTAGTTTGTTAGCTCTACCTTCTTTAATTGAAAAACTGCATCAAGAACCATCGCAAATTCAAAACAGTTTACTAGATCGAATTAGTAAAGCTGCCGCTTTTTGCAACAGCGCAAAAGATTTTAATAGTTTTGATCGTGCGCTTTTTGTTAAAAACTACCTCAACCCGATTTCAAAAAGTTTACAAGAGTTTCAGCAGCATTATAAAATTGCAAACGTTACAAAAACGAATGCTGTTTTACAAAGCGCCAGCTCGCTATTTGGATCAAAGGTATTCAATGTTGATGCCTTCATTCCGTCACAAGAATACGCATACACTTCCGCGAAAGCGCAACTTGGTAAAGAGTTATTTTATGACACCTCATTTTCAAAAGAAGGAACCCGCAGCTGTGCCTCATGTCACAATCCAGAATTGGCTTTTACTGACGGACTAAAAACCAACTTGTCATTAAGCGGAAGTCAACTACTTAGAAACACGCCTACATTAACCTACGCCGGGCTTCAAAATGCGCAATTTTGGGATATGCGTCAAACCGATTTAGAAAAACAAAGTTTAGATGTAATTCAGAACAAAGACGAAATGCATGGTAATATTCGGGATAATATCAACAAAATTAGCAACAATCCGAGCTATCAAAAATTAATTCAAAAAGCATTCCCGAAGAGCAAAAAACTAGAAGAATGGCAACTTCAAAACGCACTTGCAAGTTATGTGCGCTCTTTAAATAAATTCAACTCCAAATTCGATCAACACTTTACAGAACCAGCAACCGCTTTGTCTGCGGAGGAACTTTTAGGATTTAACATTTTTGCAGGAAAAGGAAAATGTGCAACCTGTCATTTTATTCCGTTGTTTAATGGCACGGTACCGCCTGCTTATAAAAAAACAGAACAAGAAGTTATTGGAACACCGCAGATCAAAAACGGAAAAAAAGTAGATCCTGATTTAGGACGTTATGCCCAATACAAAATGCCACAATTATTACATGCTTTTAAAACACCAACATTGCGAAATGTAGCATTGACAGCTCCTTATATGCATAATGGCGTATTCAAATCATTGGAAGAAGTAGTAGTTTTTTATAATGAAGGTGGCGGCGCAGGTACCGGAATTGCAGTTGACAACCAAACATTACCTACAGACAAACTCAATTTAACCGATAAAGAACAAAAAGCGCTCGTTGCCTTTATGAAAACACTTACAGATAGTAAATAAAACTAATGATTGCTTGTTTTAAGTACAAACTCAGCATCAAAAACTGTAGTGTTATTTATCAAACAGAACTCAAAAAGCCAGGTCAAACAAGCTGCTGATTTTAAAAATAGCCTTATCTTTGATAGATATAAAACCCACAATTATGTCATTTTCAGATTTATTCGATAGCGAATTCAAGCAAAGAAACAAAGGCCATTTCGCCTCAATTGCACGCGTTGCACTTACTGACGGAAAGTTTTCGCCAGAAGAAAGAGAATTTTTAAACAAATTAGCGGTTCGTCTTGAAATTTCGGCTGCTGAATCAGAAGAAATTCTAGAAAACCCTACGAACTACCCAATCAATCCACCTTACTTGCACGAGCAACGTTTAGAACGCTTGTACGATTTGGCGCGAATTGTACATGTTGATCATCATTTAGGTGATCAGCAAGAATTAATGCTTCGCAAAATTGGTGTAGGTTTAGGATTTAATATTGATAACGTAAATTACATCGTACACAAAGCCCTTGTTCTTGTGGATAAGGAAGTTGATTTTGACACCTTCTTCGAAGAAATGCAAAACATGAACAAGTAAGCTTTTATCTAAATAAAAATGCCCCAAAAAGTAGTTCACTATTTGGGGCATTTTTTATAATAACTAGTGAGATTTAATACTTGCTCAGCTTTGCTTTAAGCATAAAATCTTCCGCTTTTTCGACCATGTTGTAGCTTCCACAGAAAAAGGGAACGCGTTGGTGCAACTCTGTTGGAGTAATTTCCATAATTCGGCTAAATCCATCTGAAGCTTTTCCTCCTGCTTGTTCTACAATCATTGCCATCGGATTGCACTCGTAAAGCAAACGCAATTTACCGTTTGGCGCTTTTGAACTAGTAGGATAAATGTAAATGCCACCTTTAATCATATTTCTATGAATATCAGAAACTAAACTTCCGATATATCTTGAAGTATAAGGTCTGTCTTCTTCTTCGGTTTGACAATATTTGATATAATCTTTTACTCCTTGCGGGAAATGAATGTAATTACCCTCATTGATGGAATAAATTTTACCATCCTGAGCAAAAGTCATATTAGGATGCGACAAATAAAAGGTTCCAATAGCAGGGTTTAAAGTAAAACCGTTTACTCCATGGCCTGTGGTATAAACAAGCATAGTTGATGTACCATAAATTACATATCCTGCTGCTACCTGATTAATTCCTGGCTGTAAAAAATCTTCAATTGTAACAGGAGTTCCAATAGGCGTTACACGCCGGTAAACTGAAAAAATAGTTCCAACCGAAACGTTTACATCAATATTCGAAGAGCCATCAAGTGGATCCATCAACACCACATATTTGTTATTATGGCTATTATCACTACCTTCTACCGTAATAAAATCATCGTTTTCTTCTGAAGCAATACCGCATACAATTTCGCGGTTAATTAAAGTTTGAATAAAAACCTCATTGGCGTAAACATCTAGCTTTTGTTGGTCTTCACCTTGTATATTTTGCTCACCAGCTGCGCCCACAATATCAACCAAACCAGCTTGGTTAACTTTATAATTGACTACTTTGGCAGCCAATCGAATTGAGTTAATGATTCGGGACAATTCTCCTGACGAATACTGAAAAGCATTTTGATTTTCAATGATAAATTCTCCTAATGTCTTGTTGCGTTCTTCCATTTCGAAATCGTTGTAGTTGTTTTGAAGTCACAAATATCGTTTTTTTTGTGAAAATGAACTGAATAATATACACTTAGTTTAGTGCTATTGTATATTTGCTGTGAAGAATTCAATTATTAGCATTCTGATGCTGTCTATTTTGCGATTATTGAAGTTTATGAGTAATTTTAATTGATGTTTTCTAAGATTGCAGATCACCTAACATACAACCAAAACCAATTATGACAATACGACAAGGAACAGCAGCAGACATGGGAGCCGTTTTAGGACTCATAAAAGAATTGGCTATTTTTGAAAAAGAGCCTGATGCGGTACTAATTACTGTTGACGATTTAGTGCGGGATGGTTTTGGAGCCAATCCGCTATTTCATGTTTTTGTAGCCGAAATTACAAACGAGACACAGGAGAAAGAAATTGTAGGTATTGCGCTTTGGTACTATCGTTTTTCAACCTGGAAAGGCAAAACCATTCACCTTGAAGATTTGGTAGTTAAAGAAAGTATGCGCGGCACCGGATTAGGATCTGCCTTATACGCAGCCGTTTTGCAACAAGGAAAAAAAGATCAAGTACGCCGCGTAGAGTGGAATGTATTAGATTGGAATACACCTGCCATTGACTTTTATGAAAAATCAGGTGCTAAAGTATTACGCGATTGGCATGTGGTACAAATGGATGAGCAAGGAATAAGCGCTTTTTGCGAAAATAACAAAATATAACAACCGCAATTCGATACGAAATCATCAATCGATTGCTAAAAATAACAATAAAATGAGAGTATTTAAATTTGGAGGTGCCTCTGTTAAAGACGCTGCAGGAATCAAAAACGTGCAGCATGTGTTACAAACCGTGGGTTATGAAGATGTGTTGCTAGTAGTATCAGCAATGGGAAAAACAACCAATGCCTTAGAATTAGTAATCAAACATTATTTTGATAAATCGGCTGAACTTAATGCGGCGGTACAGGAAGTAAAAAAATACCATAACCAAATTCTTTTGGACTTATTCGAAGATGAAAATAATGCAGTATTTACAGCCGTAAATGAGCAGTTTGCTGATTTAGAATATTTTTTAGCACACAACAAATCTCCTAATTATAATTTTGTGTACGATCAAGTGGTAAGTTATGGCGAATTAATTTCAACTACAATCTTAAGCCACTACATGAACTTTATGGGTATGGCTACACAATGGCTAGATGTACGTAATTTTGTAAAAACAGATGCCAATTACAGAGATGCTGAAGTGGATTGGGAATTAACGCAAGCCAACATTTCAAAAAATGTGAAACGCAAAACACTTAACATCACGCAAGGATTTTTGGGGTCTGATCCAAACAATTTCACTACCACTCTGGGCCGTGAAGGATCTGATTATACTGCGGCTATTTTTGCTTATTGCTTAAATGCTGAAAGTGTAACCATTTGGAAAGACGTTCCTGGAGTTATGAACGCCGATCCGCGTTATTTTGAAAATGCAAGTTTGTTAAATCAAATTTCCTACCGTGAAGCCATCGAATTAGCCTTTTATGGTGCTACTGTAATTCACCCAAAAACGCTACAACCTTTGCAAAAAAAGGAAATTCCTTTGTATGTAAAATCATTTATCAATCCACTTTTACAAGGAACGAGTGTTTCAAAAGGTGTCGATTTAGAGCCGTACCTTCCTTGTTTTATCGTAAAAAGAAACCAATTGTTGATTTCGCTTTCATCAATTGATTTCTCATTTATCATGGAGGAGAACATCAGCGAAATTTTTGCTCTTTTCCACCAATTTAAAATAAAGGTGAATTTAATTCAAAATTCAGCTATCAGTTTTTCTGTTTGTGTAGAAGATAAATTCAACAACTTCACTGCTTTGAATGCCATTTTATCTAAAAAATTCAAAGTCGATTTTGAAGAAAACGTAACTTTGTATACCATCAGACATTTTAATGACAGCGCTGCGCAGACTGTGGAGGCAAACAAAACCGTTTTGTTAAAGCAAGTGAGCCGCGAAACCATGCAAGTGGTTACTAAGGAAGTTTAAAAACACCAAACATTCATACCAATGGGAATCAAATACTAAAATTTTGATTCCCATTTTTTTATTTCTCAAACAGTAAAACAACGTACTACAACAAGGTTTAATTATCAATTATTATATACTACTTTTGATACTTTGGAGTTATCCTTATTTATGTGGAAAAAAATATTTTTTTGGATTGCTTTATGCTATTGCACTGGACTTTTGGCTCAGGAAAAAAGCACGCTCTACCAAACCAAAAAAATAGCTCCTACGAAGGATACCATTCGGCTTGAAAAGAACAGTATCAACTCTAGTTTTTTTAAAGTTTTAAATTCTAAAGGAAAAACTATTGACAGTACTTTGTACCGTATTAATTTCTCAAAAAGCACATTGTTACTGCTTTCTGATGTTAATAATCTATCAGACTCTATCACGGTTGAGTACTTACAATATCCGGATTTTTTGACTAAAACATACACCATTTACGATCCCGGAAAAGTGGTGTCAAATGCAGCCGGACAAGCTACCTTATACAGTATAGCAGAGCCAAATCTTAAAAAAAATATTCCCTTTGACGGGCTGAGTACTTCTGGAAGTATAACACGAGGCGTTACTATTGGCAACAATCAAAATGCTGTTTTAAACTCGAATCTCGACCTGCAAATCACCGGAAAATTATCCGATAAGGTAAGTATTAGAGCCTCTCTACAAGACAGTAACATCCCGCTTCAAGATGGTGGCTATTCGCAACAACTCGACCAATTTGACACCGTATTTATGGAACTCTTTGGAAATAATTGGAGTGTTCGAGCGGGAGATTTATTTTTGGATAATAAAGCATCACAGTTTTTAACCTTTAACAAAAAGGTTCAAGGAATAGCTACGAACTTTAATTGGGAGCAAAAAAACAATAAGAGCAATGTATTTGCAGCAGCAGCGCTGGTACGAGGACAATACGCCAAAAGCGACATCATAGGTCAGGAAGGAAATCAAGGCCCCTATAAATTACGTGGACAAAATGGCGAGTTGTACGTGCTCATTGTTTCAGGATCGGAGCGTGTGTACGTAAACGGCAATTTGCTGGAGCGTGGGGAAAACAAAGATTATACAATTGATTACAATGCTGGAGAAATCATATTTACACCATTGTTTACAATAACTTCTGAAATGCGAATCGCAATTGAATACCAATATACCGACCGAAATTACAGTCGATTTGTAACTTATGCTGGAGGAACACACGAATCTAAAAAGTGGCGATTTGGCGGCTATCTATACTCTGAAAACGATTTAAAAAACCAACCTGTTCAGCAAAACCTGTCGCAAGAACAAGTTCAAATCATAAAAAATGCCGGTGATGATACGCGCCAAATGACCGCACCATCGGCTTTTTTGGATACATACAGCGACAACAAAGTACTCTACAAACAAATTCTGGTAGACGGTGTACTTGTTTACGAATATACAACGGATGAGGATGGCGATTTATATAATGTGCGTTTTTCTTTGGTTGGTGCCAATGCAGGAAATTACATTTTATCCAATACCAATACGATCAGCAGAGTTTTTACGTACGTGGCACCAATTAATGGCATACCGCAAGGAAATTACGAACCAATCGTTCAATTAATTGCGCCTAATAAAGTTCAAGTTGCCAGTTTTGTAGGTCAATTTCATCCTACTGAAAAAACGAATATTGATGTTGAAATTGGAGTAAGCAACAACGATCAAAATTTATTTTCAACACTAGATGACGCCAATAATAAAGGACTAGCAGCCAAAATAAAAAGTAAGCAGCGCTTGTTTTCGAAAGCTTGGAAAATGGATGCATTTGCCAATTACCAATTTGTTGAAAGTACATTTAAAACTGTCGAACGATTGAACAACATTGAATTCAATCGCGATTGGAACTTAGAACCTTTAACTACAGGCAATCAAAGTTTGTTGGTCACTGGATTGCAGCTACAAAAAAACCAAAATTCAAAATCTACAAGTGTAGGAAATGCAAGCTATCAACTAGAAAAATTAGATTTTGCTGGGAATTTTGCTGGGAATCGTCATGTAATAAATGGAATTTTACAAAATAAGAATTGGAATATTCGCCAACAAGGCAGTTACTTGCAAAGTGAGAGTAACGTTTTGAATTCTTCTTTTTTGCGAAACCAATCTCAAGTGCGATATCGTTTCAAAAAAAACTGGATTGGTACCTCGTTACGACTTGAAAATAATAGCGAACGCAACAAAAACACGCAACAACTTTCTGTTTTAAGTCAAAAATTTATTGAATACGGCGGACATATTGGTCGTGGAGACAGTACTAAAGTATTTTTTGAATTAGGATATTTAAAAAGAAAAAATGACAGTTTGCAAAACGGAATGGTACAGCGCGTGAATCAATCGAACACCTTTGTTTTAAAATCGAGATTAATCCAAACCAAAACTAGTGATTTAAGTGTGGTTGCTAATTACAGAACACTTGATTTTGAAGCCAATAATCGAAAAAGAGAAAGCACTTTAAACTCTCGCATCATCTACTCGGACCGATTTTTTAACTCGCTGTTTTTAAGTAACACAGTGTATGAAACTACCTCAGGAAGCATTCCACAACAAGAATTTACGTATCTCGAAGTAGCCGTTGGACAAGGTGTGTACACTTGGAACGACTATAACAGCAATGGTATTCAGGAACTACAAGAGTTTGAGGTAGCACCATTTATTGATCAAGCCAAATTTATACGTGTATTTTTACCCAACCGAATATTTATCAAAACGCATCAAAATAAATTTTCGCAAGCGCTAACTTTTAATCCTACGCAATGGCAAAACGAGAAAGGTTTTAAAAAATTCGCCTCATATTTTTACAATCAAACTGCTTTTTTATTGGATCGTAAAATAAGAAACAACGGCTCTAATTTTGAATGGAACCCGTTTAGTCCGATTTCGGATGAAGTGTTAGGCTTAACTTCGAGTTTAAGAAATACACTTTACTACAACCGCGGCAAGCAAAAGCATTCAGTAACCTATACCTACTTACTTAACAAAACCAGAAGTTTGCTATCAATTGGCTCTCAAGAGTCTGAAAACATCTCCCATCAACTGCAATACAACCATTTGTATCAAAAAAGTTGGCTCTTTGGTTTTTTTACCAAAAGCATTCAAAACAAAGTTGACTCCGAAGATTTTATTGAGAAAAATTTCGCTGTTACGGGATATCAATTGGCTCCAAAAATCAGCTATTTATTTTCAAAAAGCACCAGTTGGGACCTGTTTTATGAGTATCAAAAAAAACAAAACCAAATAGGCAATGCTGAATTATTATCTCAAAATCGATTAGGAACTTCGTTCTCCTATGCCGGATCTAAAAAATTTACTTTTAATGGCGAATTATCATTATACCAAAATAAATTTAACGGGAACGAATTTTCAGCCGTTGGTTTTCAAATGCTCGAGGGGTTGCAAACAGGACAAAACATTACCTGGCGTGCTTTGTTACAAAAAAACATCACTTCATTCTTAGACATTAACTTGAATTATCAAGGTCGAAAGAGCGAGCGAAACGCAACTATTCATACTGGTAATGTACAACTAAGAGCTTACTTTTAAATAAGTTGGTAAGTAATCGATTGCTAATTACTTTTTTTTGTAATTTTAACAATACAAACATAAAACCTAGACCAATGAAAAAATCCATTTTATTATTGTTTGCCTTGCTTTTATCAGTAGTAAGTCATGCACAAACAGCAACCGAGGCCAAAAAGACAACAAAGGCTGCAACTGAAAAAACAGCAAAGGCCAAAGAAAAAATAACGAAAGCCAAATCTGAGGTCGCTGAAGAAAAAGCCGCTACTGCAAAAGAAAAGTCAAAATCTGCAAAAGAGAAAACCACTGCAGCTAAAGAAAAGGCTACAAAAGCAAAAGCTGAGGCAGCCGAAGCAAAAGCGGAAAAATCTAGCGCTGCTAAAGAAAAAGCTACAGCTACAAAAGAGAAAGCAACAACTGCTAAAGAAAAAGCTACCAAAGCTAAAGCAGAAGTCGCTGAAGCTAAAGCAGAAAAAGCAAATGCCATAAAAGAAAAGGCAACTGCCAAAAAAGAAAAAATTGATGCTGCTAAAGAAAAAGCAACCGCTGCAAAAGAAAAAATGACCAAATCAAAAGCAGATGCAGTAGCTTCAAAATCAGAAACTGTAAAAGAAAAAGCAACTGCAACAAAAGCAAAAGCTACTAAAACAGTAAAAGAAACCACTGAAAAAGCACCAAAAGTTGCCGATAAAGTAACTGGTGAATACAATGGTAAAAAAGTATACACGGGTCCAAGAGGTGGTAAATACTACATTAATGCAAACGGAAATAAGACTTACATTCAAGATTAAATTATAAAAGAACAATAATAAAACGAAGGCTACCTCAAAACTGATAGCCTTCGTTTTTTTATACAGCAACCACAAATTCATTAAATTAATGGTTTGGTAAACTTTTGTAAATACAAAAAAGCATTTAACTTATGTATCTTGCTAGTATTAAATCCAAGTTTATGCTTACAGAAACAATTGTGACTAATTCATCTAAAACAATTTTAGTTGCACCTTTAAACTGGGGTTTAGGCCACGCGACCCGCTGTATTCCGATTATTAGAGCACTTTTAGAGCATAACTACCAACCCATTATTGCTTCTGATGGCGCCGCGTTATTACTACTTCAAAGTGAATTTCCGAACCTAAAAACACTTGAACTTCCGTCCTACGAAATAGAATACGCTGCCAAAGCCAAAAATTTCAAATGGCATTTGTTAAAAAACAGTTGGAAAACCTTAAAAGCTATTCGCAAGGAAAAAGCATTGGTTAAAAAATGGATTGCATCTTACGGAATTGACGGTATTATATCTGACAATCGATTGGGCGTTTACAATAAAAACATACCAAGCGCTTACCTTACGCATCAAATTCAGGTTTTAAGCGGACAAACTACTTGGCTCAGTAGCAAAATTCATCAGTACTTTGCTTTTCAACATAACGAATGCTGGATACCTGATCATGCGAGTACCAATAACTTATCTGGAATATTAGGTCATATTGATGATTTTGAACATAAATTGAAATACATTGGTCCAATTAGCCGTTTGCATAAAAAATTAGTCCCTAAAAAATACGATTTACTTGTTTTACTATCAGGTCCCGAACCACAACGAAGTATGCTCGAGGCACATTTATTACAAGAATTAAAAGAATTTGAAGGAACAGTTCTTTTTGTTGCAGGAACAGTAACTACACAACAAAAAATCAGCCAACTAGGAAAAATAGAATACCATAATTTTATGACTACTTGCCAATTGGAACAAGCCATCAACGAAAGCGAAATGGTGCTTTGTCGCTCTGGTTACACCTCGATTATGGATCTTTCAGTTTTGCGAAAAAAAGCTTTTTTTATACCTACACCTGGGCAATTTGAACAAGAATATTTAGCCCAAAAACTAGAAAAAGAAGGTCTAGTACCCTTTTCTACCCAAAATGAATTTTGTTTAGCCAATTTACAAGAAGTTGACCATTATAAAGGTTTGCCAAAGGCAGATTCAAAAGTAGCTTGGGAGAAATTATTTGGATTATTTGAAGAAAAAAATGATTTACAGCTGTAAGCTAATAATTAATTTTTAACCCCAAAGGAAGCTTGATTTTTAGCTGTCGTTAAGGTAAATGAAAACTCAGACCCCACGCCAAAAGTACTATCTACATAAATTTTTTCATCATGTGCCTCAATAATATGTTTTACGATTGAAAGACCAAGGCCTGAACCTCCTTCGGTTCGTGCACCACTTTGATCCACACGGTAAAAACGTTCAAATAAACGCGGAATGTTTTTCTTTTCAATTCCTTCGCCATTATCCGTAAAGCGAACAATTACTTTATCCGAAGTTAATTCTTCAATACTTACCTCGGTTGTACCTTTTAATTTGCCGTATTTGATAGAGTTTACAACCAAGTTCATTACTACTTGTTGGATTTTTTCTTGATCACCCACCACCATAATTGGTTTGTGGTAGCGCATGTCAAACATCAAAAGAATATCCTTTTTGGAGGCTTTCATTTCGAGTAAATCAAAAACGTTTTGCACTAATTTTACGATATCAAACTCAGCAATTTCAAGATTCAAATCGCCAGTTTCTAATTTAGAGATCATATCTAGATCTTGAACAATGTAAATAAGGCGTTCCACTCCTTTTTCAGCACGTTCTAAGTATTTTTTTCGAATGGTTTTATCATTCATAGCGCCATCCAACAAAGTCGAAAGATATCCTTGAACGGTAAACAAAGGTGTTTTCAATTCGTGAGAAACGTTACCTAAAAATTCTCTACGATATTCTTCACGCACTTTTAGCGTCTCGATTTCAAGTTTTTTATCAGTAGCAAACTTTTTAACTTCGCGCGTAAGCGTAGCCATATCAGTTGTTATGGGCTGATTTCTGAACGTACTTGATTCTAACAAAGAAACGTCATCGTAAATCTTTTTTACTTTTTTATAAATAAAGCGCTCCACACGATATTGCACCACTAAAAATGAAAAAGTGGCGATACTAAGTGCAAAAATAATAGTGAAGTTAATGGAAAATTGAAAAAAATAGTGCGTTAAAAAACTCACTAATAAAGTAGAGAACAAAGTAATATACATGGACGATTTGACTGCAAATCGGTAAGTTTTTTTAAAATTTATTGTCATTTACACTTCAAACTTATAACCAACACCTTTGATGGTTTTAAACAAATCTTCTCCAATTTTTTCACGCAACTTTCTGATATGCACGTCAATTGTTCTGCCTCCAACAACTACTTCATTACCCCAAACCTTATCGAGAATTTCGTCACGCTTGAATACTTTTCCTGGTTTTGAAGCTAAGAGGTAGAACAATTCGAATTCTTTTCGCGGAAGCGCAATCTCGATATTGTCTTTTATAATTTTGTATTCTTCTCTATTGATTTCAATGCCACCAACATTCAAGGTTTCGCTTTCAGCCTCTTTTTCCTTTAAACGGCGTAGTAAGGCTTTCACTTTACTCACCAACAATTTTGGTTTTATTGGTTTGGTAATATAATCATCTGCACCCGCATCAAAACCGGCTACTTGTGAGTAATCTTCGCTTCTAGCAGTAAGGAACGTAATCAAAACATTATTTAATTCTGGAACTTTCCTGATGTGCTCGCAAGCTTCCATTCCGTCCATTTCTGGCATCATTACATCCATTATAATAAGGTCTGGAATTTCTTTCTTAGCTTTTGCAACAGCATCCTTACCATTCACTGCAGTAAAGATTTGATATCCCTCTTGAGATAGGTTGTAACCTACTATTTCTAGGATATCCGGCTCATCATCAACTAATAAAATTTTGGTGTGTTTTTTCTTCATGGAATGTCAAAAATTATCTTTGAGATGTAAATGTAAACATATTTGAAGTAATCAAAAGCAGTTAACCGTAATTTAATATTGCGCTATTTTTGACAACATAAACACAACATAAGGTTAACAAGTCAGTAACTCACGTTCTGGATTATGGACGTTAATTTGCACAAAAATTAAACCCGATGAAATTCAAGTTACTATTACTTACGTTATTAATCACTGCTTTTTCTTTCGCTCAAAGCAAAGGAACTATTACAGGAACGTTAACAGATAAAGATGCTAACAATCAATCATTACCATTTGCCAATGCAATTATTAAAGGTACTAATATAGGTACTAATAGTGATATTGATGGTAAATACACCTTAAAAGTAGCACCAGGAAAATATACTTTGCAATTTAGTTTTGTAGGATACGAACCAGTTGAAGTATCCGTGACAGTAGCTGCAGACCAAACCATAACCGTTGACCAAGCGTTGGGTTCTGGAAGTTATAAACTTGAAGATGTAGTGGTAAAATCAACTGTGAGTAGACAGAAAGAAACAGCTTTGTTATTAGACCAAAAAAACGCAGTTTCTATCAAACAAAGTATTGGTTCACAAGAATTAGCTCGTAAAGGAGTAAGTGATGTAGCAACGGCTGTTACTAAAACAACCGGAATTACAAAACAAGAAGGCTCAGGCACTATTTTTGTAAGAGGTTTGGGCGACCGCTACAACTCTACTACAATGAATGGTTTACCAATACCATCTAACGATCCTGAAAAGAAAAACTTAAATCTTGATATTTTTTCAACTGACATTGTGGAGTATATTTCTATCGACAAAGTATACAACGGAAATATTTATGGAGATTTTGCAGGAGGAAATGTTGACATCATTTCTAAAGATTACAAAGGAAAAGGTTTTGTAAAAGTAGATATTGGTTCGAAAGTAAATACAAATGCTGTAAGCAATGACAACTTTTCATTACAAAGCGGCATTAATGATTTTGGCTTAAAATCTAGTCAAATTCCAAATAGCCCTTTAACGACTTATAATTATAACTCTTTAAGCTTAGAAACCAAAAATCCTGTTGCGGGTTCATTTGGAATCTCAACAGGGAAATCATTCGATATCGCTAATCAAAGCAAATTGAATGTTTTTGCTACAATCAACTACAGTAATAATTATTCTTCTCGTTCTAATGGTAGCGCAAAAGGTTCTGTCAACGGAAATGGTGTTGTCAATAAAAACTTCGACGACTATACATCAGATACTTATAGCACGAACTTAACTGGAATGTTAAACCTCGGTTACAAAATAAATAAGGCTAACAAAATTAATTTCAACTCCGTATTTATCAACACTTCATCTTTAAGTAAAGAAGAATTTTCAGGACTGATAGTTGATATTGCCAATGATGGAAATGGCTTAATTCGTCGTAATGAATTCAAGAAAAATGCTTTATGGATTAATCAACTTTTAGGAGAACATACATTGAGCGAGCGCACTGCTGTAAGATGGGGAACTTCATTGAATAGTATAGATGGACAAATGCCAGATCGTAACCAAAACATTTTCAGAAAAGAAACTGATGGTTTCAAATTGTCCAACATATCTGCACCAGACAACCACAGGTATTTTCAAGAATTACAAGAAACTGAAGTAGCTGCTAACCTAGCAATTGACTACAAGTTCAACAAAAACAATGAAGGAGATTACAAAGGTAAATTTACTTTAGGTTACAGCGGACGTGCTAAAAATAGAGATTTTGAGGCAACTCAATTCAACTTCAAAACTACAGCTGCCAATTCAACAATTAGTGTAGATCCTAATAACCTAGATTCATTTTACAACCAACAAAATTTAGCAAGCAACGTATTTGAGATTACTACTTTTAGAGGTAATAGCCAAGTTCCAAATGCCTTAGATCCACAAATTTATAATGGTGAGCAATTAATAAACGGAGGTTTTTTGAACACCGAATATAATTTTGGAAAACTATCAGGAGTTTTAGGTTTGAGGGGAGAATATGTTTTTCAAAAAATTGATTGGGAAACTCAATTAGATCCAGCAGGAGATTTTGATGAATTAGAAAAGATAGCTTTTTTACCAAGCCTAACTTTAAAATATACAGTAAACGAAAAACAAAACTTGCGTTTTGGTTTCAGTAAAACCTACACCTTACCACAATTTAAAGAAAGAGCTTTATTTGTGTACGAAGAGGTAAACGAAGTAAAAGTTGGTAACCCTGATTTGTATGCTTCTGATGATTACAATTTTGACTTAAAATGGGAGCTTTTTCCTAGCTCTGATGAATTAATCTCTGTTACTGGTTTTGGTAAATACATCTTAAATCCAATGAACGAAGTTACCATCGCTTCTTCAACAAATGATATTTCTTTTATCAATACAGGTGATTTTGGATATGTAGCCGGAGCTGAATTAGAGTACAGAAAAACAATTTTCAACTTTGACGAGTCTAAAGCTAAAAAATTAACTGCAGGTTTAAACGCATCTTATTTGTACAGTAATCAAGAATTAAACACTGAAAAAGTTATCAGAGAAACTGATTACAACGTTGTTTTTACTGACGCAGAAAGTAGATTCACTGGAGCATCAGATTTATTATTGAACGCTGATCTTTCATTCTTTACAGACTGGAACAATAAAGAAAGTAATTTAACATCCACATTGGCGTATACTTACTTCTCAGATAGAGTATATGCATTAGGAACAAATGACAGAGGGAATTTAGTAGACAAAGCTTTTGGCTCACTAGACTTTATCACTAAACTTAAAGTCAACAAAAAAATGGGAATTGACTTTATTGCGAAAAATATTTTAGACCCTAAAATCAATAGAACGCAAGAAAATAAGTCAGGAGATATTAATGTTCTTTCATACAAAAAAGGGATCAACTTAGGATTGAGTTTAAATTACCAATTTTAAATAAAAATAATGAATATTTTAAAGAGCAGCTTTTCAGCTGCTCTTTTCATTTAGATGATACTACCATTACTTTAGTAACAATTAATTAATACTACTGTAAGCATTTGTTAAACTAACATTTACATTCACATAACCTTGATTCGCAAACAAATAAAGATATTTGTCTTGTAAATAAACAAACAACTATTACAAACATGAAAACAAAATTTTTACAAGCAATCGGCATTTTAACTTTAAGTGCTACTTTAGTAACAAGCTGTACAACAGACAAAGAAGATGATAAACCAACATCTACATTTGTAGCTGATGCTAATAATTTTCAAGGTGCTATTAATGATGGTGAGGTTACACTTGATGCCTCAAAAACATACAAACTTACAGGTAAATTACAGGTAAACTCAGGTGCAACATTAAATATTCCTGCAGGAACAAAGATTGAAGGAACAGGTGGTACTGCATCATACATTGCGGTAGCACAAGGAGGAAAAATAAATGTAAACGGAACAGCAAGTAACCCAGTAGTAATGACAAGTGGTTTGGCTACTAAAAAAGCTGGAGACTGGGGAGGATTGGTAATTTGTGGTAAAGCACCGATTAACCGTGTAACTGGTGGAGCAAGTACAGCACAATCAGAAGTTGCAGATTTAACTTACGGTGGAAATGTTTCAAACGACAATTCAGGTTCTATCCGTTACTTAAGAGTAGAGTACGCTGGAGCAGCATTTAACAGTGAAAAAGAATTTAATGGAGTTTCATTATTTGGTGTAGGTTCAGGAACTACTTTTGAGTACGTAGAGGCTTACCAAGGTGCAGATGATGGTTTTGAATTTTTTGGAGGAACTGTCAACACAGCAAACTTAATTTCATTTGGTAACGAAGACGACCAATACGACTGGACAGAAGGATGGAACGGAACTAACACCAACTGGTACGGGAAATTATCTTTTGGAAAAGGTAACAGAGGTATAGAAGCTGACAACTTTGAGTTTGGTTTTGCTAATACACCAATTGCAAACCCAACTATCACAAATATTACTTTAGTAGGTCCTGGTAGCGCTCCTACATCTGGAACTTGGCAAGAAAACCAAGCAATCAAATTAAGAAGAGGTACTAAAGCAATTTTCACAAACGTAGCTTTGAGTGGATGGGCAAGAGGAATTGATATCGAGCATGATGAAACTTTAAGCTTCATTGGAACTGCATTAAAATTAACTAGCGTAAACTTTGTTGCTGATGTTGCAACTAAAACTAGAGGAACAAGAACTGCAGTAGCTCCTGCAACTTCTGGAGTTACGGCTGATGCTTCACTAGCAATTGCTTCTGAATCTACAACTGCTACGGGTGCTGGAAATGGTGCTGCAGCTCCTGCATGGTCAGCTGGATGGTCAGTAGGATTGTAATTCAAGTGCTGAAATAGATAAAATGCCTTTCGTTATGAAAGGCATTTTTTTTGGTATACTATTTGAAATATTTTTTGTATCTTTACTAATCAAAATTTAAATGATGGCAAAAAACTACTTTTATACACTTATTGCATTGGTTTTCTTTTGTTCTTTTAGTGCTGTAGCACAAGAAACAAAACAAGCACCAAGAGTCCAAGAAACAAGCATTGAAGGCTTGAGTTTGTACCCAAATCCTGTGAGTAATGGTAAAGTTTTCATTACCACCAAAAACGATCTTGATAAAGAAATTATCATCTTTGATGTGCTTGGCAAAAAAGTACTGCATACCATGATGAATTCAAAAGAGCTCAATGTATCTGCACTGAGTTCTGGTGTGTACATCATTAAAATTAATGAGAAAGAATCTTCAGCCACTCGAAAATTAATTATCAAATAAAATCTATTACACAAGCTCCAATACCAATTGGAGCTTGTTTTTTATAAAAAAGTTTCATTTCCTACAGAGCTTTAATTCCATAGCTAGTCCTGACAATTTTTATTACTTTTGTAAAAAAAATTGGTGATCACAGCAACAGATATATTTACGATTTCAAGCCAAAAACAATTTGAAAAAATAGCTTTAAAAGTATTTCGTTTTCAATACGAAAACAATCTGGTGTATAACGAATTTTGCCAATTTCTAAAAACCGATCCACACAAGGTAAAGTCGCTACAGCAAATTCCTTTTTTACCCATACAATTTTTTAAAAGTCATGCTGTAGTTTCCAATTCCAACCCAATTCAAGAAACGTTTACTAGTAGTGGCACAACAGGCATGATTACCAGCAAACATTTGGTAACTGATGTCAGCCTTTATGAAGAAAGCTATCGCAGAGGTTTTGCTGAGTTTTATGGTAATATCGAAGATTATGTAGTTTTAGCCTTGCTCCCATCCTATTTGGAACGTGAAGGTTCGTCACTAATTTATATGGTTAAAGATTTAATTGAACTTTCAAACCAAGCGGATAGCGGCTTTTATTTAAACGATCACGACGCCTTAATCTCGAAACTCGTAGAATTAGACAATCAAGGGCAAAATGTCATTTTGTTTGGTGTGACGTTTGCTTTATTAGACTTAATAGAAAAACTTCCGTTTCAATTGCAACATACCATTATCATGGAAACCGGCGGTATGAAAGGGCGTCGCAAAGAAATGATTCGCGAGGAGTTACACGAGCAATTGTGTCAAGGTTTTGGCGTATCAGCCATACACTCAGAATATGGTATGACCGAACTTCTTTCACAAGCTTATTCTCTGGGAGACGGGGTTTTTGAATGTCCTGCATGGATGCAAATTTTAATTCGTGATACGGAAGATGCCTTGACTTACATTGACAACGGAAAAACAGGCGGAATCAATGTAATTGATTTGGCCAACATCAATTCGTGTTCCTTTATAGCTACTCAGGATTTGGGCAAAAAAAATCCCAACAACTCTTTCGAGGTTCTGGGGCGCTTTGATAATTCGGATATTCGCGGGTGCAATTTGATGGTGCTTTAACCTTTTTAAAAAAGTACAAATGCGAATTTTATCTTTAATTCTTTTATTGTTTTTTGGATGGAATGGCAGCGCGCAAACCACTGAGGTAGCAGTTCAAATAGACTCGATCACACATATAGATCCTTCCCCAAACGAGCGATTGTTTACCGTTCATTATAGTGTTACGAACAAAACAAAAGACGTTATTTCTTTAATTTTAAACACGCGTTCTATAAAACCGAATATGTACAACCACTCTTCTTGGATTCCTTCGTACAGATTATATCAAGAGGAAAACGTAGTAGAAACCAATAGCATCTTCAATTCTAAAAAAAACGATGCTGCGCTGAAACAGTTAATGCAAGCTTTAGAGGAAAATCGTAAAGATTTAGCCGATTTTTTAGTAAAACAGACTGAAGAAATAGAACAAAAAATCCGTAAGGAAATTTTAGAAAGCGTTCTACAATTTAAAGGAAATGAAACTAAAAAATTTACAGCAAATTTGAGCTGGGACAAAAACCGCTACCATAAATTTGAAGACAACGAATATTATTTAAACAATAACGATACTCACTTTATAGACTTGTTTTTATATTTCAACAAACATGAATTAGCCAGTAGTTTACCCGCAGAAGATTTAAAAAATATTCTTAAAACTCCCAACCTTATTTCAGGCTGGATTACTTCTAATAAATTCCCAATCAATTTTAAGGATTGAAATAAAAAATCCCAATAGCTCGTTTGAGTTATTGGGATCTTTAAATTATTGTAAAGCTTAGTTACAACACCGTATTATTTATAACACTCTTACCACAAAATAATTCTTCTTTCCGCTTTGTAATAACGCAAATTGATTGTTAATTAAATCTTTGATTGAAACCATAAATTCTTCCGTAACTTTTTCTTTATTAACTGAAATAGAATTCGCTGTTAAAGCACGACGAGCCTCACCGTTAGATTTCATAAAACCAGTTTTTTCGTTTAAAACGTCAACAATATTGATTCCAGCCTCAATTTCATTTCTAGCAATTTCTGCTTGCGGAACGCCATCAAAAACATCTAAAAAAGTAGCTACATCCAGTTGCTTTAAATCATCAGCAGATGAATTTCCGAATAAAATAGAAGAAGCTTTAATCGCGTTTTCTAAGTCGGCTGTAGAATGAACAAGTATAGTAATTTCTTCTGCTAAGCGTTTTTGCAACAAGCGCAAATGCGGTGCCTCTCTGTGTTTTACCGTTAAATCTTCAATTTCTTCTTTTGATAAAAAGGTAAAAATTTTGATGTATTTCTCCGCATCAACATCCGAGGTATTCAACCAATATTGGTAAAATTTATATGGTGACGTTCTAGCCGAATCCAACCAAATATTACCTCCTTCAGATTTCCCAAACTTAGTTCCATCTGCTTTGGTAATCAACGGACAAGTCAAAGCATACGCTTTACCGCTGGCAATTCTGCGCACTAATTCGGTTCCAGTAGTGATATTTCCCCATTGGTCGCTTCCGCCCATTTGTAACGTACATTTCTTATCTCTGTACAAATGCAAAAAGTCATACCCTTGAACCAATTGGTAGGTAAACTCTGTGAACGACATTCCCTCGGCTGCTTCTGATGACAAACGTTTCTTTACAGAATCTTTTGCCATCATATAATTTACTGTAATATGTTTACCCACATCACGAATGAAATCTAGAAATGAAAAATTCTTCATCCAATCGTAATTATTTACTAATTCAGCCGCATTATCCGCATCTGAAGTAAAGTCTAAAAAACGAGCCAATTGTCCTTTTATGGCTTCTTGATTGTGGCGCAGAGTAGCCTCATCTAACAAATTACGTTCATTAGATTTACCCGATGGATCACCAATCATACCCGTTGCTCCGCCCACAAGCGCTAAGGGTTTATGTCCTGCAAGTTGAAAATGTTTCAACATCATTACGCCTACTAAATGTCCTATATGCAATGAATCGGCAGTTGGGTCAATTCCCACATATGCCACACGCATTTGTTCCATCAAATGTTCTTCTGTGCCGGGCATAACATCGTGGAGCATTCCTCTCCAAGTTACTTCTTCAATAAAATTCTTCATCTTTTTATGCTATTTACTTTGGTCTTTCGCCCTAAAGGCGCTATGTGCACAAAGATAAAATTTATTGCGGATTCCGTTATTTGTTTAATAGGTTATTCGAGAAAAATAATTTGTATTTTCGTAACATGATATTAGTAACAGGAGGAACCGGTTTAGTAGGCGCGCATTTATTGCTTCAATTAATTGAATCCAAAACTGCTGGCAGTGAAAAAGTACGCGCTATTTACCGAAAAGAAGATGCCATACAAAAAACCAAAGCACTTTTCGAACTTTACAATAAAGCAACATTATTTACAGAAATTGAATGGGTTCAAGCTGACATTACTGATATTCCGTCACTAGAACTTGCTTTTCCGGGTGTTACAACCGTTTACCATTGTGCTGCGTTAATATCATTTGACCCAAAAGAAGAAGCACAACTACGCAAAATTAATATTGAAGGCACGGCAAATATTGTGAATTTTAGTATTGACTATGGCGTACAAAAATTATGTTATGTGAGTTCGATTGCCACACTTGGCGACCCACTTCCGCACGAAAATTTCATCACTGAAACTACTGAATGGAATCCAGAAAACTACCACAGCGATTATGCCATATCTAAATACGGTGCCGAAATGGAAGTTTGGAGAGGACAGCAAGAGGGTTTGTCAGTTATCATTATCAATCCTGGAGTGATTCTTGGCCCAGTGCTTCCTTTTAAAGATTGGGAAAATGGTAGTGGTCAATTGCTTACCAAAGTAAAAAGAGGACTGCCTTTTTACACCCTTGGCAGTAGCGGCTTTATTGCTGTAACAGATGTGGTACAGATTGCACAAAGACTTACAGAGAGCGACATTAAAAACGAACGTTTTACATTGATAGCAAACAACATCACTTTTAAAGAAGTGCTTGATACCATGGCCGAAAGTTTAAATACAAGCAAACCACGCTGGCATGCTACAACTTTTATCATGAAAATTATTTGGAGACTCGATTGGGTGTCGGCAACTATTTTTGGGCAAAAAAGACGCATTTCAAGAGCATCTGCAATGGCATCCTACAACAGTAATTTGTATTCTAATCAAAAAATAAAAAACGCCTTGACTATCGAGTTTACTGATATCAAGGCGTATATAAAACACATTAGCCAGCTCTAATTTATGATTTTACAGCAGTGCTATCTACTTTTTTCTTAGCGCGAAGTTTTTTTAGTTTTTCGGCTCTAATTTTTTTCTGCTTGTTGGCAATAAGCACATCTGTAGCTTTTAATTTTTGCTCTAAGCGAGTTGTAACCTGATCAAACATTAATTTATACTCGTCATAATTAGCAGAGTAGTATGCATTATTTTGAACAAATTGCAAGCTATCTACCTTATATTTCTTTAAAATAAACTCTCTTGAATTTATTTTTAGAGTATCTAACGACACCGGATTTTGGTATTTTATTGCTTCGAGTATCGCCAAATCGTACATAATATCAACCATTACCTCTTTGCTAATAGGTTTTTTGGGCTCTTGTAGTACCTGATCTTTACAACTACTTACAAGTAAAGTAATAACAACTGCGGCGATAATCTGTTTCATATCCTAAAAATTAGCGTTCAAAAACCAAGCGTTTTCCAGCTTTAATATCCTTAACTTTAAATGCACTATACACCAATTGACCATTTACAAATGTATGTGTGATACGCGACTTAAAAGTAAAACCTTCAAAAGGAGACCAACCACATTTGGCCAAAATATTTTCTTTTTTTACGCTCCAAGGCAAGCCCGGGTTAACAATAACTAAGTCAGCATAATACCCTACTTTGATAAATCCACGTTTTTCGATTTGAAAAATTCGCGCTGGATTATGGCACATTTTTTCTACAATCTTTTCTACGCTAATTTTTCCTTGATGAAAAGCCTCAAAAAGAGCCACCACAGCATGTTGCACTAATGGCCCGCCTGATGGTGCTTCACTATAATTTTTACTTTTCTCTTCAATGGTATGCGGTGCATGATCTGTTGCAATTACATCTATACGATCATCTAACAAAGCTGCCCAAAGCGCATCTCTGTCTTTGGCTGTTTTTACTGCAGGATTCCATTTAATTAAATTTCCTTTTGTAGCGTAGTCATCATTGGTAAACCATAGGTGATGCACACATACTTCGGCAGTGATTTTCTTTTGTTCTAGTGGAATTTTATTCGTAAACAACTCCATTTCTTTGGCTGTCGAAAGATGAAAAATATGTAAACGAGCGCCTGTTTTTTTGGCCAAAGCCACAGCCTTTGAACTTGAAATATAGCAAGCCTCTTCACTTCGAATTAAATGATGCGCTGTTACCGGAATGGCATCACCATACTCTTCTTTGTAAGCCGCTAAGTTGTTGCGTATCGTGGCTTCGTCTTCGCAGTGTACTGCAATTAACAAAGAGGTGCTTGAGAATATTTTTTCAAGCGTTGCCTCGTTATCAACCAACATGTTTCCTGTTGACGAGCCTAAAAATATTTTAATACCAGCAACATTCTTTGGATCTGTTTTTAAAACTTCCTCCAAATTATCATTAGTAGCACCCATCATAAAGGAGTAATTCGCATAGGATTTTTGCGCTGCCAATTGGTATTTCTGCTCCAAAATTTCTTGCGTCACCGCATTGGGCACTGTATTAGGTTGCTCAATATAAGTGGTGATTCCGCCCGCTACTGCAGCACGCGACTCTGATTCGATATCGCCTTTGTGCGTTAAACCAGGTTCTCTAAAGTGCACTTGATCATCAATAGCGCCGGGCATCAAATAATTCCCTTCAGCATCAATGATTTTACAGTCGGCAAATTTTGCACTAATACTTTCTGCAATCTCAACGATGATATCATTTTCAATTAATACGTCTCCATCTAAAATAACACCTTCGTTTACAATTTTAGCATTTTTAATTAAAACCCGATTCATATGAAATGTATTTTATAATGTGTTAATTAATTTCTTTAAACGAAGTGCAATGACACCAAATACGGCTTCAACAATAATAGAATTACTCATCTTAGACTGCCCCTTAGTCCTATCTGTAAAAATAATGGGAACTTCGACAATTTGAAAATTTTTACAAAAAGTTCGGTACTTCATTTCAATTTGAAAAGCGTAGCCTACAAAACGAATTTTATTTAGATTTATATCCTCTAAAACCTTGCGCTTGTAGCAAACGAAACCTGCGGTAGCATCATGAATTTTCATACCCGTAATTAACCGAACGTAAACGGAGGCAAAGTACGATAACAAAACCCTACTCAAAGGCCAATTGACTACATTAACTCCTGTTACGTAACGCGAACCTATAGCTAAGTCAGCATCTCCGAGATGGCAAGCATCATATAGTTTTTGTAAATCTTGAGGATTATGAGAAAAATCGGCATCCATTTCAAAAATGAACTCGTATTGACGGCCTAAAGCCCATTGAAAACCATGTACGTAGGCAGTACCTAAACCAGATTTTTTTTGCCTTTGCTCTAAAAACAAACGCCCTTTAAACTCCTCTTGAAGTACTATAACTTTATCAGCAGTATGATCTGGTGAATTATCATCTATAATCAGTACGTGAAAAAGTTTATTTTGTGAAAGTACAGCACGAATGATACTTTCAATATTTTCAATTTCGTTATAGGTTGGAATTATAACAATACAATCATTCATATTTTGGACTAATTTCACCGCAAAAGTAACCTTTTTATGCCATTTCAACCTTAATAAAATTATAATAAAAAGAATGATATAAAAATTAGTAATTTTGTATCGTTATGATTGAAAACGTACTGCATCCGCGAATAATTGAAAACAAGGACTGGGCAACCGCACTGTTTTTGCTGGCATTTGCCATAATTGCCTTAACTAAATCTGTCTTTGAAAATAGATTTGGAGAATTTGCTAATTTATTATTTTCAAATAAATACATCAAAGTATACCGCGATAGCAGTCATCTAAAAAGCAGTTTTACCATCGCTTTATTTACTGTACAAGTTATTTCTCTTGCATTTTTTATTCAAATTGCCCTGTACTCATTTGGATACGCTTCAAAAACCGATTGGCTATTATTTATTCGTATCATCACCTTTTTACTGTTTTTTATTTTAGCCAAGTATTTGATCGAAAAAATAATTGCTACGGCTTTTAATATTGAAGAATTCTCAGAGCAATTTAATTTACAAAAAGTTACTTACAGAACTTATATTGGTTTATTAGTGCTCCCTATCAATATCATTTTGTTCTATTACGATAGTATTTCAAGAAATTTTATACTAGCAACCATAGCTATAATAATGATAGCCAACGTACTAACATATTTGATTTCAATAAAAAATTATCAAAACATAATATTCGGTAAGTTGTTTTATTTTATTTTATATCTTTGCGCTCTTGAAATAGCCCCCTATTATTTTATTTATTATTGGTTTACAAAAGGGAGTGCTTAGAAACCGTTATATATGAAAGTGAAAACAATTTTGGTGTCACAACCCGAGCCTAAAGTGGAAAATTCCCCTTACTTTGAACTTCAGCAAAAACACAAAGTAAAAATTGATTTCAGACCTTTTATTCACGTAGAAGGAGTTAGCGCCAAAGAGATTCGATTACAAAAAATCGACCTTAATCATTACACCGCTATTATTTTAACGAGTAAAAATGCCGTCGATCATTTTTTTAGAGTAGCCGAAGAAATGAGATACAAAGTACCAGAAGGTTTAAAATATTTCTGTCAATCAGAAGCAATTGCCTTTTACCTTCAAAAGTACGTTGTGTACAGAAAACGTAAGATTTACGTAGGCCCAAAAGACTTTGCTGATTTATCTCCATTAATCAAAAAGTACAAAGACGAAAAATTCTTGCTTCCTGCATCAGACCAATTGAATGCCGACGCACCAATTACATTAAACGCTTTGAAAGTAGATTGGACTCCTGCCGTTTTTTACAGAACCGTTATGAGTGATCTATCTGATTTAGCAGATGTATATTATGATGTTTTAGCTTTCTTTAGTCCAACCGGAATCAAATCATTATTCAAAAACTTCCCAGACTTTGAGCAAAACAATACTAGAATTGCCGTATTTGGTAGTACCACACAAAAAGAAGCATTAGATCATGGCTTGAGAGTTGATATTTTAGCACCTACGCCTGCTACACCATCAATGACAATGGCATTAGAAAAATACATCGCCGAAGCGAATAAAGGAAAATAATATTACATTACATACCAAAAAGCCATTCCTCATTAGAATGGCTTTTTTTGTACTTGCTTTATAAATTAAAATAAAGTACACCATCTATCATAGAATATTAGCTTCTACGTAATCTACTGTCCGTTCGAGCGCAGTCGAGAATCAAATAAACATCTCGACTGCGCTCGATGTGACAAAAACAAGAACTAACACTTCTTTTAAGCGTTAATTACTTAAATTTGATTTTTAATTAAAACTAAATTTCTCATTTTAGTTTAAAATTCATACTATGAAAATTAATTCGCTGATGGTTGAAATTGACGGTATCGATAAAGAAATTCTTCGTGACCTTATGGAAGATGCTCGAAAACCCATTCTTCAAATTGCCAATAAAATAGGAATTTCGGGTGCTGCAATACACCAACGTTTGCGTAAGTTGGAGCAATCTGGTGTAATATCGGGATCAAAATTTACGGTAAACAATAAAGTACTTGGGTACAACACCATGGCTTTTGTGGGCGTTTATCTCGACAAAGCTGCCCGAAATGCAGAGGCAGTGCGCGATTTAAGAAAAATTCCAGAGGTTTTAGAATGCCATTACACTACCGGAAATTGGTCTATTTTAATTAAAATTATATGTCGCGATAATGAACATTTGATGCAGCTCCTAAATACAAAAATTCAAGCTATTGAAGGTGTTTCACGAACAGAAACCTTCATCTCGCTTGACCAGCAAATTGACCGACAAATTCAACTTTGAGGAAAGTAAAACGTGAATTGTGAGAAGTGAATTGTGAGAAGTGAATTGTGAGAAGTGAATTGTGAGA
>CAZMHK010000013.1:0-37878 GCA_964566045.1 uncultured Flavobacterium sp. | reverse complement strand
CGAGATCTGTGACCACGACTTTTATATTGTGTTGTAAACCCATTGGTAAAAAAGAAGATTTTATTCTTTTCAAATTTATTGCATTTTTCGTAGAAACAAAAAGATTGTAACGGCTTTTATTGATGAATTTAAAATGGAATATTGAAAACTGTTAAAATTCAAAAAGCGTTTTTGATCTCACTTGAATCAAAAACGCTTTTTTGTCCCGATAATGACTGCCAAAAAATTAATCGTTGTTCTCGATCATTTTATAGGCATCTATTACTTTTTTAACCAAACGATGACGCACAATATCTTTATCATCTAGGTAAATAATTCCGATTCCGTCAATGTCTTTTAGAACCAAAAGGGCTTCTTTCAATCCTGAAATTGTTCGGCGAGGTAAATCTACTTGACCCGGATCACCTGTAATCATGAATTTGGCGCTTTTACCCATTCGAGTCAGAAACATTTTCATTTGCGAATGCGTAGTGTTTTGAGCTTCGTCAAGAATAACAAAGGCGTTATCAAGTGTACGACCACGCATGAAGGCTAGAGGCGCAATTTGAATAATTCCCTTCAGAATATAATCTTCTAATTTTTCATTAGGCAACATGTCGCGCAAAGCATCATACAAAGGTTGCATGTAAGGATCTAGTTTTTCTTTCATATCTCCAGGCAGAAAACCGAGATTTTCGCCAGCTTCAACAGCAGGTCTGGTCAGAATGATTCTTTTTACCTGTTTTTCTTTTAAAGCTTTAACCGCCATAGCAACACCCGTGTATGTTTTTCCGGTTCCAGCAGGTCCCACAGCAAAGACCATATCGTTTTTTTCGAGCGTATCAACAAGTAACTGCTGATTGGGCGTCATGGCTTTTATTATTTTACCACCTACACCGTGCACTAAAATCTTGTCTTGCGCTTGAAATTTTCGATCCTCTTGTGCATCACCCAATATTACTCGCTCAATAACATTGGTGTCTATATTATTGTATCGGGTAAAGTGGAGCATTAAGCGCTCGAAACGTTTTTCAAATTCGTCTAAAACTTCTTTTTCACCAAAAGCTTTGATAGTTGTGCCGCGAGCTACAATTTTTAACTTGGGATAATATTTTTTAATAGTTTCAAGATGAGTGTCTTGAGCGCCCCAAAACTCTTTTGGAGCGATGTCTATGAGCTCGATAATTCGTTCGTTCAAATGATAGTTTATTTAGTTGTTTTAATTTAAAGTTAATCGCAAACCTAAGCCGTTTGTATTTCCAACAATTTCCAAATTGTTATTATTTGTCTCAGAAGTTGTTCCTTGCCGATTATTGTACTGCGCTATTGAATATTTGATCTTTTTTGAAAAACCAATTTTAACTGGAATCGCAATAAGCATTGCTGCCAAACCTGTACCCATCATAATTTTGGGCACTGTGTTTCTAGGTTCAGCATAGCCAGGATTCATGCCAGAATCAAAATTAGATATGACATATGCCATTGTACCAACACCTATGAGTACTGGACCAGCTAACAACATGGTATTACCAACTGTTTTTTTGCGTCGCCCTAGGTTGTACTCCTTTAATAAATCTGGATTCTCAGCTAGTGCAATACGCACTAAATTTGGGGTTAACACCGTATTTTTTTGGTTGGTAACAGTTCCATTTCCCTTGTAAACTAATGTTTGGCTCCACGATTTTAAGCACATAAATAATACAAGTAGAAAAAAAACTTTTTGCTTCATACTGACACCTCATTCAAATTGAAAATTCTATTTAAAATAACGCTTAAAATACTTTAGCTTTGCGTTTCTCAAATTTAAGCAAATTTAAGATTACAAAACAGTAATAGTTAGAAAAAAAATTATGTCAATAATTACCCTTACATCCGATTACGGCTTGAAAGATCACTTTGTGGGTGCATTGAAAGGGAAAATTTTATCTGAATTTGGAGAGGCTAAAATTATTGATATTTCGCACAATATTGATCCATTCAACACACTAGAAGCTAGTTACATAATTGAGGCCTCGTACAGCAGTTTTCCTAAAGGAACAGTGCATCTTGTTGGGGTAGATATTGAACGTAATAAAGAGAATCAGCATATTGTAATGCAATGGAACGATCACTTTTTTATTGCAGCTGATAATGGTATTTTAAGCATACTATCGCAAAAAATTGTTCCGCAAAAAATTGTTCAAATCAATATACACGACCGTTTTCCTACTGATGCCACTGATTTAGATGTGTTTGTAAAAGTGGCTTGCCATTTGGCTAAAGGAGGCGCTTTGAGTGTCATTGGTCGCGAAATAGACCAAATAAAACCTTTGACTAATTTTGAAGCGACCACAACCGATTCTGGCAATACTATCAAAGGACATGTCATTTACATTGATCATTTTGGCAACGTGGTCACCAATATCTCGAAAAAATATTTTATTGAAATTGCTAAAGGCAGACCTTACGAGATCGTTTTAAAAACTAAAAACATAAAAACCATTTTGCCCAATTATTCGGCAGTGGCGCACTCTGACAAGTACCCAATAAAATCATACGAAGGGGAAAAATTAGCACTTTTTAACGAAGCTGGTTTTTTAGAAATTGCCATCTTTAGAAGTAATCCTTCAAAAGTGGGCTCAGCAAGTAGTCTTTTAGGATTAAATTACAGAGATGTTATTACTATTCAATTTAAATCAGAAAACAAATAAAAAATCAAAACTGTAAAATATAATTCATGTTCGTACGCATCGTAAAATTAAGTTTTCATCAAGAGCATATTCCCGCTTTTTTGAGCAACTTTGAAGAAGTAAAGCACAAAATACGCAATTCACCGGGCAATCGTTTTTTAGAATTGTATCAAGATAAAAGCAACCCGAGTATTTTTTTTACCTACAGTTATTGGGAAAGCGAAGCTGATTTAGAAAACTACCGAAACTCAGCTCTTTTTAAGGAAGTTTGGGCATACACAAAAGCTTTTTTTAATGACAAACCAGAGGCTTGGAGCGTTGATAAACTAGCTTCTTTACAATAAAATCAATTATTAAGTGTTGAACAGCAAGGGTACATTTGTACTTTTTTCAATTTTTAAATACATCAAATGAAAGCAATCATTTTACGAGAAATTAAATCCTTTTTCGGCTCACCGATAGGTTATTTAGTAATCGCTATTTTTTTAATAATCAACGGCCTATTTTTGTGGGTTTTTGAAGGAGAATACAACATCTTAAATACCGGTTTTGCTGATTTAACACCCTTTTTCACGCTAGCACCCTGGATTTTGATTTTCTTAATTCCGGCCGTAACCATGCGTAGTTTGTCTGATGAGCGAAAACAAGGAACTTTAGAACTATTGCTAACCAAACCGCTTTCAGTTTGGAGCATCGTAAATGGTAAATTTATTGGTGCCATTGCTTTAATTATTTTGGCAATCATACCCACATTTATCTATGTTTTTAGCATTTCATCATTGGGTTTACCCGAAGGAAACATTGATATGGGCAGCACAATTGGATCGTATTTTGGGTTGTTTTTTCTCATTGCGGCCTATTCAGCCATTGGGATTTTCACCTCTACCCTATCTGATAATCAAATCGTAGCATTTATTGTAGCGGTTTTTTTATGTTTCTTTTTCTATTTTGGTTTTGAAGGATTCTCCTCCATTTTACCGGTAGGATCTTCGTTTGTAGCTTCGTTAGGAATGCAAGATCATTTTAAAAGTATGAGCCGCGGTGTACTTGATAGCAGAGACATCATTTATTTTTGCAGCATTGCGGTACTATTCCTTTCGTTTACTGTTTTTAATTTAAAATCTTTCAAATCGTAATGACATCTTTTAGAAAAAATAACATCAAATCGGTATTACTTGTTTTAGCAATTGTACTTGTTGTCAATGTACTTAGTCGTTCGTTTTTTCAGCGTTTTGATTTAACGGCAGACCAACGTTATACCTTATCCGGAACCTCTTTGGGAATCATAAAACAGGTTGATAATCCGCTATCAATTAAAGTGTACATGCAAGGGGATTTACCCGCGGAATTCAAAAGATTACAGGTAGAAACCAAACAACTTTTAGAAGAATTTCAAGCCTACAATAGTAACATTGTATTTGAATTTGTTGATCCTTTAGAAAATGAGGAAAGCAGTATGGACAATATAAAAGAGCTGTACCGTAAAGGCCTTACCCCAATCAACATTACCGTTGATGATAAAGGAAAACAGTCACAAGCGATGGTTTTCCCTTGGGCAATTGCCGTTTACAACAACAAAGAGGTGAATATTCCTCTGCTCAAAAACATGATGGGCGCATCGACTACTCAAAAAGTAATTGGGTCAGTGCAACACCTTGAATATTCAATTGCAGATGGCTTGAATAAAATTATCAAAGCCAAGCAAAAGAAAATCGCTGTAATTAAAGGAAACGGCGAGTTGCAGGACATTTTGATGGCAAAATTTTTATTACAAGTCCGCGAAAGCTATTACATCGGACCATTTACTTTAGACTCGGTTGCCAAAAGTCCTGTTGCAAGCTTAGAAGCACTTACAAAATACGATTTGGCTGTGATTGCCAAACCAACTGAAACCTTTACCGACTCTGAAAAACAAGTCCTCGATCAATTTATCATGAACGGAGGGAAAACTTTGTGGTTGGTAGATCAAGTGGTTGCAGAAATGGATAGTTTGTATAATGATGCTGGCGCCACATTGGCTTACCCACGAGATTTAGGATTAAACGATATGTTTTTTAAATACGGTTTCCGAATCAATCCTGATTTAATAAAAGACGAGCAAGGAAGTCCAATTAAACTGGCTTCGGGCGAACGAGGATCAGCTACACAATACCAAGAATTCAATTGGAAATTCGCACCGCAAGTGTATCCAACAAGCACGCATCCGATTGTGAAAAATTTAGGCGGAATCAAATTTGACTTTGCCAATCCGATTGATACTTTGAAAAACGGAATCAAAAAAACAGTTTTGCTACAATCCTCACCTTACTCGAAAAAAATAGGAACACCAGCCGAAGTCAACTTGAATATTGTAGCCGAAAACAGCGTTCCACAAGAATATTTGAATAAAGGAAACCTACCGATGGCTGTCCTTTTAGAAGGAGATTTTCACTCGGTTTTTGAAAATAGAGTATTGCCATTTGAACAAAATAACTTTAAAGGCAGTGGAAAACCTACCAAAATGATCGTTATTTCGGATGGTGATTTAGTCAAAAATCAGTTAGATAAAAATTTCCAACCAGTAGAACTAGGTTTTGACCAACGCTCTGGAAATGTCTACGACAACAAAGATTTCATGATCAATTGCGTAAACTATTTACTTGACGATACTGGACTTATTAACATTCGAAGCAAAGACTTGACGTTGCCATTGTTGGATAAAGAAAAAGTATATGCTTCGTATACCCAAACGCAGTTAATCACTATTGGGCTACCGCTAGTGGTATTGCTCGTTTTTGGACTGTTATTCACCTACATTCGTAAAAAAACGTACAGTAAATAGCATCAAATACCAAGACTTATTAAGTTGATTCAAACAACTTTTAAAGTAATGAAACCAATAATAGCTAGGCCTTAAAAGCCAAAGCAACAACAGCAAGATGAAAAGCTTTTTTTTAAAGAAATATGTTAATAAAAAAGTTTCCATACTAGAATAGTTTACGATATATTTGTACACCCTATCGCTTTTTTGACAGATGAAAAGGCTTTAAAAATAAAATAAAACAGATGAAATTTATAGTATCGAGTTCGTACTTATTGAAACAATTACAAGTTTTAGGTAATGTGATTAACAGCAACAATACCTTACCTATTTTAGATAATTTCTTATTTGATTTAGACCAAAATGTTTTGACAGTCTCTGCATCTGATTTAGAGACTACTATGTCTGCATCATTGACAATTGATTCCGAAAGTAAAGGAAGTGTTGCGGTACCAGCAAAATTGCTTCTTGAGATTTTGAAAACATTTCCAGAACAACCCTTGACTTTTACTGTTGAAGAAAATAGCACTATAGAAATTAGTTCTAATTCCGGAAAGTATGCTTTGGCGTATGCACCTGGTGAAGAATTCCCTAAATCAGTTCAATTAGAAGATCCATCTGTTACTTTAGTTCCTGCTGATGTTTTAGCTACTGCAATTAGCAAAACAATTTTCGCAGCCGGAAATGATGATTTGCGTCCGGTAATGTCGGGAGTGTTTTTTCAGTTTTCGCCACAAGGGTTAACTTTTGTTGCCACTGATGCACACAAGTTAGTAAAATATGCTCGTACTGATGTGACTGCATCGCAGGTAGCGGATTTTATCATGCCAAAAAAGCCTTTGACTATTCTAAAAAATATTTTAGGAAGTTCTGATGCTGAAGTAAAAATTGAATACAACGACTCGAATGCTACTTTTTCTTTTGACAATTACATTTTGATGTGTCGTTTAATCGATGGTAAATATCCAAATTACGAAGCTGTAATACCGAAAGAAAACCCAAATAAATTAATGATAGACCGTTCTCAATTTTTGAGTTCAGTACGTCGTGTGGCTATCTTTTCGAACAAAACTACACATCAAATTCGTTTGAAAATTGCTGGAGCTGAGTTGAACGTTTCGGCAGAAGATATTGACTATTCAAATAAAGCTGAAGAAAGATTGACTTGTGATTATCAAGGTGATGACATGCAAATTGGATACAATTCTCGTTTTTTAACAGAGATGTTGACCAACTTACAATCGGATATGATTATGCTTGAAATGTCGTTACCAAACAGAGCCGGAATTCTAACTCCAGTTGATGGATTAGAGGAAGGTGAAACCGTTACCATGCTGGTAATGCCAGTAATGCTAAACAGCTAAGATTACGCTTTAAAATACGCTATTAACCAAACCATTTTTATATTGAAAAAAACCGCTATTCATATTTGAAAAGCGGTTTTTTTATTGCTCAATTTTCGTGTACGAAATGCATTTTTGTATTACCTTTTTTCAACGCTTCTTTGGCGTCTTTATGATTTTTTTCGAATGTCTCAATATTGGTCCCTTTACAAATTCCGTAAGAGTAATGGTATTTTAGAATTTCTAAATCTTTCTTATCAAACACTTTCTTTTCATTTTTACACGTTGAAAAATAACTACTACAATTACTGCTGTCATAATTTTGAAAAAAATAACCTAAAGATCGTAAAAAAAGAATTTTTGTATCAGTTAAGATTTGCTCATCGCTTATATCTTTCTGCTTATTCATTTTTAAAGTGCAAGCATTAATATTTTGCTTGCTATTCCAATTTAAATAGTAACCGTCTTTACTTAAAATTCTAGGGTCTAAATTGGCATCCGTTCCATTCTCAATTGCATAAATAACATAGTTTGACTCTTCTTTATTTTTTACAAAAGTGATTTTTAAAGAATCAACTTCCTTGTCAAGATATTTGGCAAAATCAACAAGATGGGTTCTATAATATTTATCTACTGATTTATCAAAGTAAATTTTAATTTTATCTTTCCATATTTTCATTGTTGGCGCTAATCTATCTTCTTTTCTTTGATATTTTTTGTTGTAAACAAGCTGTTTGTACCTTTCTAAAAATATAGAATCTTTTTCTTCATAAGCCACTCTAACGCCCTTTAATTCATAGCCTGAAACCTCAATCAACGTATCTCCTTTGTCTACAAAGAAACCTACTGAATCAATTTCTTTATTCTTTTTTCGAAGTTCTTTAAAATTTTTAGACTTCATGAAAGTGGCAGTTTTCGAAACACCTGAAGTATGATGCTGAGCAAAACAAAGCAGGGTGCTTAAAAGAAAACAGAGATAAAAAACATTTTTTTTCATAGTTTTAGAAATTCAATTTTACTCTAAAAATAGTCATTTATTGTAAATAAATACTTAAATATCATCTTTTTTTAAATCACTCCCATTTTTTTCATTAAAAAAGTAGCGCTTTTGTTTTTACAAATTCCATCACGCAGTTTGTAATCAAAATGGAGTTCATCATTAACAATCTCCACTTCAAAACATTTATTAGCTAAAATATTTGGGTAATCATTAGTTGTCAAACACACTTCGATATCGTGAGTCGCAATTGCTCCAATGGCTTTTTTACCGATGGCTTTTTTTACCACTTCAATCGTTCCGTTGCGTTTATCATCTGAGTTTGTTCCGCGTAATATTTCGTCTAATAAAACAAATGCAGGTTGACTTTCAAGCTCGTCCATAATTTGCTTCAAGCGCTTAATTTCAGCAAAAAAGTACGATTCACTATCTGCCAATGAATCAGACAAACGCATCGAAACCAAAACCGGTAACGGATGTACATTGGCAGCAGTTGCGCAAACAGGAGCGCCAATTCCGGCCAAAACCATATTGACACCCAAACTACGTAAAAATGTACTCTTGCCCGACATGTTCGAGCCCGTTAAAATTAAAAAGGACTGTGGGTGAAAAGACACCTCATTGGTAACTCTGCTTCGAGAATTTAGTAAAGGATGACTCAAATCTTTAAAATCAATTTGATACTTATCGTTAATCATCGGAAATACAAAATCTGGATTGTTATAGCTCAAATTAGCCAAACTATTCAGCATTTCTATTTCACCAATTACTTGTAACCATTTAGGAAGTTCAGTTCCATGCGTTTTTTTCCAGTGCAAAAGCTGCCTAAATACGTGTAAATTAAATAAAAAAGTACCATTGAAAACAGTAGCTGTTACAAAATTACCGATGCTATCCATCCTTGAAAACAATTCCGACAAGTATTTTAAATGCGCGCTTGCTGTACTTTGATTGCTCGATAACTGTTGTTGTAATTGCTTTAATTTTTGGGATGTAAACGACTCTTGTTCTATCTTTTGCATTAGCAAACTGTATTGAAAAATAATCGCATCAATTTTGGTTGAAGTTGCAACATCAGCCATAATTCGTTTGACAACACGGCCTAAAATAATCAAGTTGAATACAAAAACATAGCCTGCAAGAGTGGCGTAATAAGCATTAGCTGTAAAAGCATACACTAACAACAAAACCAAAAATAAGGCTGGAGCAGCATACATAATTACTACAATCCAACGTGGTAGCGGTGCACTGTTGAATGATTTCCAGCGGAGTAAACTTTCGTAACTAGCAGCACTGTCGTCAGCTACTTTTGCTATGGCTAAAAACTCTTGTCGCCATTCGATTTTTGAGGCTAATTCCTGAATGGCTTCTTGATTCTGTTTTATTTCTAAAGGAGTTGCCACAGCCAACAAACGATTCGCCAAGGTTTTCTCTCCAATATAAGTAGCAGTTCTATTTATATTTTGAAATAACGAATGCCCTCCAAAAATATCCAAATCATACGCATACAGATGCTGAAAGTCATTGTAAGCGATACCATCTTTAAAAGGGATACTACTGCCGTTTAAATAATCAATTTCATCCTTGTTAATATCGATCAAGGCTTGATTCAATTTCCTTTTTACGCCAAGTGTAGTATGCATTCGCATTAAAATTACAAATAACACGAAACCAATTGCAGCTGCTACGGCATACACTAAGTCTGTTGTTTGCATGTAATAGTAAAGACCCACAAAAAAAAGCACAACCACCAGTAATCTACCTAAACTGATTGTGTTGTGCTTTCTTGAAAAAACGAGTGCTTCGGCAGTATAAAGAGCGTGTTTTGAATTATAAATTTGCATAGTAATAAAATTGAAAAGCAAATATAGTGAAATTGCATGGAGCGCTCCTTCCTTAAAAAAACAGTGACGCCGCTGTACTACAAGTCGCGCAATAACCATAACTTAAGAGTCTCCCTTGGTCATTAAACGATTTCACATTCGAAATCCAAGACAACCAACTATTAAAAATTAACAACTATGCCCCAAAACAGCTCTTTGCTACTCTACCTCTGCAGGAATGGCTAAAATTGGCAATTCAGTGTAATTAGCCATTTTTCGGGTTAAACTCGAATTAAAAATACTTGCCAAAAAGCTTCTTTTGTAATGCAACAAAGTAAGTACATCAATGTCTTTTTGCTGAATAAAATCGTAAATAGAACCTTGAACGTCATCACTAATCATAACGTGAAATTGAACTGGATCAGCACTAAACTCCTCTTCCCAAGCTTTAATCGTATCTTTTGTAACGTCAGAACTGGATGTTTTTACATATAAACATTTTACTTTGGCTCCTGTTTTGCGCGCTATAGCCAAAACCTGTTTTAAAGCTTTCTTGTCTTTTTTTCTAAATCGAGTGGTAAAACAAATTTCTTGAATAGGTCTGTATATAGCATCTCCAGGAATACACAATACCGGTACTGAACCATTTGCAATAGTATTTGCCGTATTGGTGCCCGTGAAAAAATCATCCCAACCTTGCACTCCATTAGTTCCCATGACCACAAAATCAATGTCTTCCTCTTGAGTGATATCAAAAATACAAGAAGTCAAGTCGCCTTCAGTCAATCGATGCGATAATATAATGTGCTGCAAATTGCGCTCTTCTGCAATGGCTCGTAACTTAGGAACCTCATCCTTAAACTGTTCAAAATTAGTCAACTCGACTGAGTTGTATAGAACAGTATAATTAGGCGGAAAAAACGAACTGTCAAAACTAGGCGCATCAAAGGTATGCAACAATACGATTTCAGCTTTTACGGTATTTGCAAATTCTAACGCATGTACAAAAGCATTTGTGGCAACAGGAGAAAAATCGGTAGGGAAAAGAATTTTTTTCATGACAAGTGTAGTTAAAAGATTAGTTGTTGTAACAAAGGTAGGCTCTTACTTGCGCTAGAAGTATGACATTTATCATTATAGGATCACTTTTTCAAAATTATTTTTCAGTCGCGCAGTTGTCTTGCGCTCCCACCAATTTTGGTTACTTTTGTATAAAAATAAATCAACATGATCGCTCAAGATTCCATCGTTGCCCTTGCCACACCATCTGGCGCCGGAGCAATTGCTATAATACGAATTTCTGGTCAAGATGCTATTCCTATTGCTGATAGTGTTTTTAAATCGATAAAAAATAAAAATCTAGTCTCTCAAAAAACCCACACCCTTCATTTAGGTCATATTGTGGATGGTTCCAAAACGCTTGATGAAGTTTTGGTTTCTGTTTTTAAAGGACCAAATTCCTATACTGGCGAAAATACCATTGAGATTTCTTGTCATGGATCAACTTATATTCAGCAGCAAATTATTCAGTTATTGCTCAGAAAAGGATGCCGAATGGCCGATGCGGGTGAATTTACTCTGCGCGCTTTCTTGAACGGAAAACTCGATTTATCACAAGCCGAAGCGGTAGCCGATTTGATTTCGTCAGACAATGAAGCCAGCCATCAAATTGCGATGCAGCAAATGCGTGGCGGATTCTCGAACGAAATTGCCAAATTGAGAGAGGAACTTTTAAACTTTGCTTCGCTTATCGAACTCGAATTAGACTTTGCCGAAGAAGATGTAGAGTTTGCTGACAGAACCCAGTTTCACGAATTGTTGAATAGAATTGAGTTTGTACTGAAACGTTTGATTGATTCCTTTGCGGTGGGTAACGTAATTAAAAACGGAATTCCCGTAGCAATTGTGGGCGAACCCAACGTAGGAAAATCGACGCTTTTGAACGCTTTACTCAACGAAGAACGCGCCATTGTATCGGACATTGCAGGAACCACTCGTGACACTATCGAAGACGAATTAACCATTGGCGGCATTGGTTTTAGATTTATTGACACGGCTGGTATTCGAGAAACCAAGGACTACGTAGAAAGCATAGGTATTCAAAAAACTTTTGAGAAAATAGAACAAGCGCAAGTGGTTTTGTATCTGAGCCCCCTAACCCCCAAAGGGGGAACTCTTGATGCTGAAAATATCAAAGAGGTTCAGATTGAATTTGAGAAAATTAAGAACCAATTTCCCTTGAAGCCCTTGATTATTATCGGAAATAAAAAAGATTTATACTCCGATAATGAGATTGAACATATCAAGAAAGAAATTCCAGAAATATTACTTTTGAGCGCCAAAAATAAAGAAGGGGTTGACGAACTCAAAAACCAATTGCTCTCCTTTGTCAACACTGGTGCGTTGCGCAATAACGAAACCATTGTGACCAACACCCGTCATTATGATTCCTTATTAAAAGCTCTTGATGAGATTAGCAAAGTAAAATACGGCCTTGAAACCAACCTTTCTAGCGACTTAATGGCGCTTGATATCCGCGAAGCATTATACCATTTCGGGATGATTACCGGTCAGGTGACTAATGATGAATTACTGGGTAATATTTTTGCGAATTTCTGTATCGGCAAATAGGTTTCACAAAACATCACAAAACATCACAAAGAATCCCAGTTAAAATGTTATAAAACAGCATTTTAACTGGGATTCTTCTTTCTGTTTATTTAGCTTTATTTACAGATAGTTTGTTCCTTTTTGTACCATTATTGTACCACGAAAAAAAAAATCTTTATCAAGATTTTTTTTTTGGTGAGATGATGACACAATCTGACACACATAGACACAATGGGAAACAAAATTAGTCACATTATGAGTTCTAACATTGAGGTTATCAGAATTTGCGAGCATTGTAAAAAGAAGTTCACAGCCAGAACAACGCGAACGCGTTATTGTTCACCCATATGTAACAGCCGTGGGTATAAATCACTGGTGCGCAAAGGAAAAGTGGATAAAAGTAATAACGAAACTATTCAGCTTTTAAACACAGATTTGGAAAAAATTAAGCCTCTTGAATTTTTAAAAATTTCTCAAGCTACTCTTCTTTTTGGAATCAGCAAAAGTACGCTCTATAGGTTAGTTAACAGTGGACAACTAGACATTGCAAAATTTGGCAAGCGAACCGTTATCCGAAGGTGCGATCTTGAAGCTTTTTTTGCTATTCCTGTACAAGATATAACATTGAAAACTGGACAGCAATTTCCAGGATTTGACAATTGCTATACTATTACGGAAATTCAGCAGAAGTACAACATTTCTTCTGGGGCACTCTATCTACTGATTCAGAGGCAGGGAATAGTAAAATATTCCATTGGAAAATTTACTTGTGTAGCTAAACAAGATATTGATATAATTTTTAATACTGTAGGAAGATGAAAAAAATAAATGTTACACTAAGAAAAAGGAAACTGCCAAGTGGAAAGATTACATTATATCTTGATTTTTTCCCTCCTGTTTACAATCCTAAGACTCATAAACAATACCGTAGGGAATATTTAAGTTTATATCTCGTTCCTAATCCAAAAAATAATAATGACAAGATTATGAATTCTGAGAATCTATTTAAAGCTGAAATAATCTGTGCAAATAGGTTTAATGAAGTAAATAAGCCTCAGATCTACAATCCTTTTGAACTGGAGCAACTTCGGCTTAAAGAGATTGGTGAAAAATCATTTTTGCAGTTCCTCAAGCTTGTTGCAGAGCAAAAAACAGGAAATAATGGTCATATCTGGACTTATGCTGTAATCCACTTTGAAAATTTTCTTAAAAACGAAGATATACTGATGCAGGATATCGATGTGAATGTTATAGAAGGTTTTAGAGAGTATCTCTTAAAAGCAAAATGTATAAGGAAAAAGGATAAGTTTTTAGCTCAGAATACGGCTTTAAGTTATTTCAATAAGATCAAAGCCACGCTACGAAAAGCATATAAAAAAGGATTACTGCAGACCGATGTCAATGCTGCCATTGAAAGCATAAAGGAACAAGAGTCTCAAAGGAATTTTCTAACTATGGAAGAAGCTGTAAGGTTATTTAATGCCCCATGTAAGAAAGAAATTGTCAAACGTGTCTGTCTTTTTTCTCTACTCACAGGCATGCGCTATTCTGATTTATCAAAACTTACGTGGGAAGAAGTCCAATATAGCAAACAAGAAGGGTATTACATCAGATTTAAGCAGCAAAAAACCGATAGACCCGTAACTCTTCCTATTTCCCATGAAGCGTATGAATTTTTAGGTAAAAAAATAGACCAATCGGAGAGAGTTTTTTATGATTTAAAAAAATGGGACGTAGACCGTTTGCTACCTATTTGGATTAAAGATGCATCAATTGAAAAACATATTACATTTCACTGCTTTAGACATACGTATGCAACCTTGCAAATGGCGGCAGGAACTGACATCTTTACGGTATCGAAAATGTTGGGGCACAAAAATATAAAAACCACTCAGATATATACCAAAATCATCGACGAGAGAAAAAGAGAAACAACTAATAAAATTTCATTTAAATAAAGTAACGTTTTTAAAACTGATATATAATTGTTTTTTGGCTTTGACCTAAGGCGACTTTTTAACCGATTTAAGTCAAATGCAGATTGTATTTTGATGCAATAATTTTTAAGTAATGACTTATCAATCGTTTGCTAATTTAATGGGGATTTGACACAATATACCAGCATCTGGATACTTCCTCCAAGAAGCCGTTTTTTATCAAACGTTCTTTATACGTTATGTTTATTTCTACTGATTTTATTGCGACAGTGTTCTGATCCTCCTATAAATCAAGAAGTATCTGAAGCGATACCGCCAATTTTTCTCCAGGCGTAGCCATATTATTCTTTTCTCGATATAGTTTATATCCGAAATTATTAACCTACTATTTTTTCAAAGCAAAAAAGCTTAATTATCGTGGATCGTAATTAGCTTATCGCGCCGCACATAAGTTAGCATAAGGTGCTATGCTTAAATTAGCTTATCTTTTTTTCGTACAAATTAGCCTATCATGCAAAGACAATAAATTAATCGATAGTTTTGCCAATAATTATTCTGAGGATTGCTGAGGGATGATTGTAAATCATCATCAGAGATATAGTATTTGCTTGCTCATTTATCTTGTTCACTTTACAGTTACTCTCACGAAAACGTAAACACTAAATACTAAAAAGCAACTATCTAATTATTTATCCTCATAACAACAGTAGCACTCATTACATGTGCTGTAACTGCATATAATACTAGTAATCAATACCTCTATTAATAACAGTTTAATTAAAATCCTAAAAACCGATTTAAAGCTCTTAGGATAATGATGGCCTTTAATGACCATTAGAACCATATAGTAATCTCTTCGTTGCTTCCACATCATTTTTAAATTCAATAACCAGTATGCTTTTGTCTCATTTCAGCAGCAAAGGTATTTCCGTGTCCTTAACGCAATAGCAAGGCCTGGCCCTTTGGGTTTGTCAAAAAATCTCCACCCATACGGGTTGTATTTTTTAACAAAGCCTTGCTCTTGCTAGACACTAACCTTTTTTTGCTCCTGAAACGAAACATAGCATACTCCGGCTCTTTAGACGAATAAAAAAAATGTCAGTAATGAGAAATAAAATATTACTAACGGATTTGATGAAACAAAACAGCAACTCCTCTCATTGCCGAATAAAATTTCAAAAAAAAATTAATCAGCAAAAGCAAAACAATTATAAATTTTAAATCATTTTATCATGGCACACAACATTAATTTCAACGAAAAAACAGGAAAGTACAGTTTCTTTTCAGTACAGCAAAAAGCGTGGCACGGTTTAGGCCAAATCGTCGAGCAATACCCAACAAGTAAAGAGGCAATCCAGTACGCAGGATTAGATTACGAAGTTGTAAAATCTCGATTATTTACAAAGGGTTCTGGTAATATCGAAACTACTAACGACATCGGGACAGGCAATAATGAATTGGAAGTACCCCACTATTTTGCCAACATTCGTACCGATAATAATACCGTATTAGGAGTTGTTGGAAAAGACTATCACATCGTACAAAATCGTGAAGCTTTTAATTTCTTTGATGCCATTGTAGGTGGTACTGATGGGATTTTGTACGAGACTGCAGGCGCTTTAGGAAATGGAGAACGTATTTTTATAACTGCAAAATTACCGGGCTATATTCGTGTTGGCAATGGTGATGATGTTACAGAAAAATATATTTTCCTAACTACTTCACACGATGGAAGTGGCAGTATAACAGCCGCCTTCACCCCTATTCGTATTGTTTGCCAAAATACTCTCAATGCCTCGCTTCGAAATATGAGTAATGTGGTACGCATCAAACATACTTCGGGAGCAAAACAGTATTTGGAAAATGCACACAAAGTCATGGGCTTAGCAGATACCTTGAGTAACCAGTTAGAAGGCGTCTTCAACCAATGGACTAAAGTAAAGGTGACTGACCAAGAAGTGAAAAAACTAATCCAATTGGCTCTTTGTCCAAACAAGGAAACATTTGATTTGCTTAAAAAGGGTGCAGAGAATGAGGTCTCAACCGTATTCAAAAATGTGGTGCAAGATGCTTTTGCATACGCTATGACAAGCGACAATCAACAAATGGATACCACCAAAGGCACATTGTTCGGAGCATATAATGCTGTGACAGGCTACTATCAGAATGTGCGCAGCTACAAAGATGACGAAGCTAAGTTGCAAAGTATCGTGATGGGTGGTACAGCTCAAATCAAATCACAGAAAGCATTTGAATTGTGTACCTCTTTCGAGAAAATCGGTTCAGATGTTTTCAATTTTAACTAATCTAAATGTACAACCATAGGTAACCGCCAAGGGGCGGTTACCTTTTTTTGTAGTTTAAAAAACCTTTACAAAAATTTTAAAAAAGTCATAAAAAAACCATAATCGGGCCGCAAAAAGACACTCCCTTCCGAAGGTCGGGAGAGTCTTTTTGCGTTTAATTGGTGCAACCACTATGGTAAAATATTTGTCAATCCATAAATTCCTCTCCCATATTTTACCAAACAGGTTGTCATCTTTTATGAGGGATATTTATTATCCCTTTTTTTGTTTAAGAGAACTTCTTTTCTTTCCGAAGTAACGGTCAAAGAAAAGAAGCAAAAGAAGACCGAAATATTTAAAATTAGATTTTGCATCATTGCCTTTTAATACATTGACTGTGATTTCCAAATAGAATGGCCTACGGAAAGACATTTAATGTTTTCAAACTCTGCTAATTTATTGGCTAATTTTTGAAATATCCATTAAATACGATGTAAAAGTAAAAGCTTTTCAAAGGCAGTCCACAGCTAATTGCCTTATGGAATGAATTAAAAAAACCTCGAACATGAACACAGCATTGTAATGAAAGAGCACTAGCTTGGCCTGCCAAAAGTAAATTTAAGTTAAATTTTAACACACTTTGTTTTAGTATCTCCCATCTACTATCCTATTCTTAATGGTATAATTTAAGCCTATTCTCTCAAATTTCAGTAATCACATGAGTTGCGTTGTTTACTTTCATAAAGGTTTCTTCCTAAATTTGATGCAGTCTTTAACGCATGACGCCTTAAATAAGAGATAATCAATAAAGCATCATTTTTTACATCATGAGTTTTTGTACGGAATAGTATTTCATTCCAAAGACTACTTTTAGAGAGGTCATGATTTAATTATATTAGTACGGGCTATAATATACTTCATAAGAATGCAGTTAAATTGCATAATAACTGATTCTCATGCTTTACTTCAATACGAGAAGTCATAAAACTATGGACGTATTTAGTAGCATATTTAAAAGTCAACTTCTGATATACTTACTGGTTAATGTCTTTAGCTCCTTTTTTTTATAATTGATTATAAATTTGGTAAAAATGTCTCTTTCTAAAATATCGTTATCCTTTATGTCTCCCATATACAATCAATTAAGCTAAGACCAATTACTTGTTTATTAGTACTAATTAAATCGTTCTTACCATTGAAGTAAATTAGTCTTAGAAACGAGTAAGAAAGTTGTTGGCATTGTATTGCTAAATACTGTAAAAGAAATAATAGTACAGTAAAAAGGAGTAAGTTCAAGGGAAATTGAGTTTGTAGGCTTAAAGTATTTTTCTCAAGGAAGATAATAGCTTCACAATTTAGGCTGCAAAATAGAAAGTAATTTATGTTTATATGTTTTACTTCAAAATTAATAGATTTTATCAATCAAATACTGCTAGTAACAATATCTCTCTATCATTTCTAAAATTTTAACAAACAGATCCTCCTTGACCAACTAAAATATCAATGTCGTCCAAATCTACCATGTGATTTTTGTATTTGTTTACTCAGATCTTCTCTTAGTTAATTAGATCCATGATTGTACAGTTTGAATACTATTTTACTTCTTTGGTAATCTATATTTTGTGATCAAAGCATAAAATCAAAACAGGTATCGATATTAAAATAAAATATAGGTTCTTAAAATATTGCAAATCAGCTTATTTAATGGGCCGTTAAAAAAAGTTAAAACCAATTAAACCAAATTTACGTACATAATTTAAGAATTGTTCTTGCTCAAAATATTTGAATTTGATTATTTTTACAAGACAGGTACTATTAAAGTTTACACTAATACATTATTTACTTGCTTATGAATTATACTTCCAATAAAAAAAACAGTGCTATTTTAGTATTTGCTAAGAGTGCTGCATTGGAGGGTAATACCAAAAATTTCGGCAGGTCTCGAAGTAAAAATTATTTAATTTGGAGTGTTCTTAATAAAAAGGTAATTGATATTTCACGCAAGTCCAATATTCCTTATTTTGTTTATGACGAGTCGGTACAAAAAGGCTCTACTTTTGGTGAAAAAATTAGTGAGGCAATACAATCTATATATGCCAAAGGATTCGATTCTGTAATTGTATTAGGTAATGATTGTTTAGAGTTGCAATTGCAACATGTGCTATTAGCCCATTCAAAACTTCAAGACAATGACTTTGTTATAGGTCCTGATTATAATGGAGGTACTTATTTAATTGGTATTTCAAAGCAGGTTTTTCAACGTACTGCATTTGAGAGTATCAAATGGCAAACTCAATCTGTAGTACAAAATCTATTAGCGTATTGTGACAGCACAACTACCTATTTACTCCCTCGATTATACGACCTTAATGATACTGCTACCTTTCAAAAAGTTTTAAATAAGTTAGAGTTTAAGAGTCGCTTAAAAATCTATTTACAAACTTTACTATATAAAGAGCAAGAAAGCTATTTCTTTCTTCAAAGCTTACTAATTTCATTTAACAATTCGTTTGTAAAGTACAGAGGTCCCCCGCAATTGATTTATTAGTAATTCATTGTACAAAAACCTTAAGTAACTTTAACAACTTCAAATGAAAAAACTTTTTATTTGGTGTATGCTATTTGCTATCACCTTAATTCATGCACAACAAGACTTAACTGTGCAAATTGTCGATGCACAAACTAATGCAGTAGTACCATCGATAACAATTTCAATTTTAAATAAGTCCCAAAACAGTAGCATATCACAAGTTTCGAACTCTAAAGGGAACGTGATTTTTAAAAATATATCATCACTTGATGGCTATCAAATCAACTTTTTGGGAAACCAAGAATACGCAGCGCAAGAATCTAAGTTATTTGATATTCGATCGAATCAAAATGCGATTATTGAAATTCGCCTCAACAAAAAATCTGCTAATGAATTACAAGAAGTACTCGTTACTGGTAAATCAAATACTAAAATAAACAGAAGAGATGCAGAGGTTTCGTTTGAATTAAAAGCTAAGGAAATAAGTGAAATTCCAATTGAAGGTCGAGATATAACCAGAGTTTTATATCGTTTGCCTAATGTTACTCAAGCGACAGGTTTTTTTCCCGAGTCTCCAAATGTGAGTATTAATGGCGCAAATGGTTTGTATACTTCCTATCTTATTGATGGGATGGACAACAATGAACGTTTTTTAGGTGGTCAAAAATTTGCAATAACGTCAGGATTTGCAAAAGATGTAACGGTACTAACTAGTAATTTTTCGGCAGAATATGGTCTAACGGGAAGCGGTGTTATTGACGTAACAACAAAGTCAGGGTCAAATACATTTACTGGGGAAAGCTATTTTATTACACGTCCTGGACCAGCAATTGATGGTAAATCTAGTTTTGCACAGCGTGATTTATCAGGAAATCAAGTTAAAGATGGCTTTGCCCGCTATCAAGCTGGTGGTGCTGTTGGTGGTGCATTTGTAAAAGATAAAACCTTTTACTTTTTTAATTTTGAACATACAACTGACGTAAAAGATAATTTATTAAGCGTACCTAATTTAGGTATAGCAAGCACCATACGAGGAACAAATACATTCGATTATTTCTCAGCCAAAATTGATCAAATTTGGAATCCTAACTTTAAATCGTCGTTGCGTGCTAATGTTGGACTTGTCAATATTGAAAATCAAGGCGGTGGGTTAAGCGGTGGTGTAAGTTTCCCATCAGCAGGAAATAGTCAACTGCGTAATAGCGCTTTAATTAGCTTAAAAAATGCTTATACAATCCAACAAATTAGTGCAGAAACTAATGTGCAATACAGCCGTTTTAGATGGGATTATTCTAATGCAAATAATGGTCCAGCTCCACAAGTAGTTGTTCTTAATCCAAATGATGAAACTATTGCTGTATTAGGAAATCCAGGTTATAATTTTGATGCTTTGGAAAATACTATCCAACTACAACAAAAATTCAAGTACTACACAGATAAGCATACTATTAAATTTGGTTTCGGATTAATCAGCGCAAATCATGAATTGTTAGGTGGTGGAAATCCAAATGGAAATTATACCGTAAAACTTACTTCCGATCAAATAAACACACTTCGAACTTCAGGTGTTGGCAGTTCATTAAATATTGAAGATATTCCATCAAATGCATTGGTGACCAATTACAATGTGGAGTTGAGACCAGCCGTTTTTGGTACTACACAAAATGTTTATTCTGCTTACATCGAGGATTTATGGTCGGTAAATCAAAAACTGAATCTAGTTTTAGGTTTACGCTATGATTATGATAATTTATCAAAAGGTGGAGCGGAAAAGGGAGATTTCAATAATCTAGCGCCGCGTTTGAATTTGAATTATAAACTGAACGAAAACAGTAGCTTACGAGGAGGATATGGAATAGCTTTTGACAAAATTAATTATGCCATATACAGTGATGCGTTACAACAAAATACAACTTCAATTTCTTATGCTAAACAACTGCAACAGTTTATTGATTTAGGAATTTTACCATCAAACACCAATATTAATGCTATTACCTTCAATGGTAACATTTCAGCCAATGTCGCGTCGGTACCTTATTTACAAGGGCCATCAGGAGCTTCATTACAAGGACAGAGAGAGAATGCATTTTCAAACGAACGCCGAATTTTAAATCCAAATGGATACGACAATCCATACACGCATCAGTTTACATTAGGATATCAAACACAAATCAACGAAGACAAATTGTTCTTTGCAGATTTTGTGCACAATCGTGGAGAAAATCAATTCCGACTAAGAAATCTTAACGCAGCAGCAGCATATACGATTGATCCTAATAATGTTGTAATTAGAACGCCAGAACAAGCTGATGCTTCAAGACCAATTCCAATCAGCAATAGTTCCGCTACAATAAATGGTGAAACGCTTACGGGTGTTGCTCGAAATGTAGTTGTAAGTGAAACAGAAGGTAAATCGAGATATTACGCATTAAGTTTGAATTTGCAAAAAACGAGAGGACTAGACAACTATGCCTATCGCTTAAATTATACTTTATCATCTTTAAAAAATGATACAGAGGACATCAATTTTAGAGCATCAGATAGTAATAATTTTAGTCGCGAATGGGGACCGTCTATAAATGATAGAACCCACAACTTAAACGGAATATTTAATTATTATCCTTTAAAAAATACTTCCGTAACGCTAGCTGGATTGCTTCAAAGCGGTCAGCCAATAAATAGAATCCCACTTGGTTTTGGTACTACTGATTTAAATGGCGATGGAGCTTCTTTTGGCGATTCGTACGTAGGAAACAGCGACCGCTTTCCGGGGGAAACTAGAAATAATGATCGATTACCGTGGAGTGTAAATTTTGATCTAGGAATTCAACAAAAAATAAATTTGAATGCTAAAAATTCAATTGAAATACGAGCAGACATATTTAATATCTTTAATGCTGAAAACTTAAGCGGATACAGCAACAATGCGACGCAAAGTAATCAAATTCAAGGAGGATCGGTAGCAAGCGGATTGTTTACAAAACGAAATGCCGCTCCGCCTAGACAATTTCAGTTTGGCGTTAGCTATAAATTTTAATCAACCATCAAAGGGTTCATTGTATGATGAGCCCTTTTAAAAAAATTATAATGAAAAAAATTAGCTTATTTATAATCTTACTGATACTAGCATCTTGCTCGAAGAAAAAAGAAAAGGTGCAAGAGAATTTCTCGAAACTCCCTTGGTCTACAATTGAAAAACAAGCCAGAGGAAAAGAAGTTTCCATGATCATGTGGATGGGAGATGCCAAAATAAATCAGTACATGAAAAATTATATCGTTCCTAAAGTCAAAAAAGAAAACGGTATTAATTTACAAATAATTGATGGACAAGGATCAGGTGTTGTGCAACTCCTTATGACAGAACAACAAGCTAATAAATCTGAAAGTGATATTGACTTAATGTGGATCAATGGAGAGACATTCTATCAATTGAAACAAATTAATGCGCTTTTTGGTCCTTGGACAAATTTAGTTCCCAATGCTAAATATATTGATTTTAAAAATCCATTTATTGGCACTGATTTTCAACAACCTATTAATGGTTTTGAAATGCCATGGGGAAATGTTCAATTAACTGTTATTTACAACAATAAAAAAGTCCAAAATCCACCACAAACAAGAGCAGATTTGTTAGCATTTGTCAAGAAAAACCCTGGTATATTCACATTTGATAATCAATTTACGGGACTCACTTTTTTAAAAGGGCTTTTAATTGACATCTCAGGAAGTAAAGAAGAATTGGCAGGACCATTCGATGCAGTAAAATATCAAAAATACAGCACTAAACTTTGGGCTTATATAAAAGAATTGAAACCATACTTGTGGAGACAAGGCAGCGTTTTTCCTGAGAGTGTAGCTCAAACACATCAGCTTTTTGCAAATGGAGAACTTTGGTTTACCATGAGCAATAACGACGCTGAAGTTGACAGTAAAATTCAAGAAGGACTTTTTCCAGAAACAACACAGGCTTATGTACCTACTTTTGGGAGTATTCAAAATTCTCATTACATAGGAATTCCTGCTAATAGTGGAAATAAGGCTGCAGCTATGGTTGTTGCAAATGCTTTAGTATCTGTTGAGGCTCAAGTACAAAAAATGAATCCAACGGTTTGGGGTGACGGAACAATTTTGGATCTTAGCAAGTTATCTCCTCAAGACAAGGCTAAATTTGAATCTATTCCTGCCCGAATAAAATCTCCGAAACGAACTGAAATCCAAGATAAAGCACTTAAGGAACTAGCCCCTGAATATATGGTCAAATTAGCCGAAGATTTTAGAAAAAATATAATTAATAATTAATTTGAAGAACAGCACAAACATAGTAAAGTTCAAAAGAATCGTATTTGTACTGCTTGCTGGAATGCCAGTTTTAGCTGGGATTCTCTATGCTTTTTTGTACAGTATTGGGATTTTTGGTGTATTGAATAATGGCCTGAGTAGTAATGCTTGGGCTTTAGTACTAACGGATATTTCTTTATGGAAAAGCATTGCTTTTAGTATGTATATTGGAATTACAAGTGTGTCAGTTAGCAGTATACTGTCATTTTTTCTTGCTTACTGGTGGAGAGAAAATTTTAAAAGTGGAATTTTAAGTGTTGTCATTTATTTACCACTTTGTTTTCCTGCAACGGTGATGGCTTTTTTTATGTATCAAATGTTGTCACAATCAGGATTCGTATCTAGAATTGCGTTTTTATTTGATTTCACGGAAGGGATATCGACATTTCCAGAGTTTATAAATGATCCTTTTGGAATCGGTATTATACTGACAATGGTTGCATTAATTTCTCCTTTCTTTATCTTATTGTTTTCAAATACATTTCAATCAGAAAAAATTGAAGAACTATCTGCAATAGCGGCAACATTAGGTGCTTCGAAAAAACAAATAATTAGTCGAATTATAATACCAACATTATTCAAAAAAAACGCTGCTTCGTTACTACTTTTCATAGTATTTGTAATGGGAAATTATGAGGTACCACTGCTTTTAGGTCGTCAAAATCCCCAAATGATTGCTGTAGCAATTGTACAAAAAATACAACGCTACAATCTTTACGATATTCCAAAAGGATATGTAATGAGCATTATTTATGTTGGACTTTTACTTATTGTATTGGGTATCATTGCTTTTAAAAACCCACAATTTTTTAAAACAAAAGACAACAATGATTAAAAAAATCCTACAATATCTCTTCATAGTTTCAATAGGTTTTCCCCTATTGTTTCTTGTATTTTTGTCTTTAGGCCAAAAATGGGTTTTTCCTCATATTTTGCCTGATGTTATTTCAATTGCGAATTGGAGCATAATTTTTAACACCGAAACGAATTTCTTATCGCTATTTGCAAATTCAGTTTTACTATCGCTAACTGTTGCGGCATTCACTACTGCTTTTAGTTTTTTGATTTCAAAAGCTATAGCGTATAGCAATAATAAGACACTCTATCTTATTATTGCATATGTGCCTTACTTACTCTCTCCCGTTATAATGGCGGTTTTATTTCATTATTTTTTTATTATTACAAATTTAACCGGAACACTTATTGGTGTTATGATAGCACAATTTTTAGTCGCTTTCCCTTTTGGAATCATTATTTTTATGAGTTTTTGGGACTCTAAAATAAAGGCTATCGAAGAGTTAAGTGCAACCTTGGGGTGTTCATCAAATCAAACTACCATCAGGATAATTTTACCGCTATCAAAAAATATCATGCTTCTTTGCTATTTTCAAATATTTTTAATCTCTTGGTTTGAATATGGCTTAACAACTATTATTGGTACCGGAAAAGTAAAAACTTTGACTTTGAGCATCTTTAAATTTATCAATGAAGCCAATGTTTTTTACGCAGCGTTTGCTTCTGTATTGTTGATTATTCCTCCGATGTTTTTAGTTTACTTGAATAAAAAAATGTTATTTTTTATAGAAAACAGTTCTACTCAATGAAAATCCTACAAGTAAAAAACATATCCAAAAAATTTGGTACAGAAATCATTCTATCAGACGTAAACCTAACGTTAGAGAAAGGAAAAACGTTAAGTCTTTTAGGAACTTCAGGAAGTGGCAAAACGACACTTTTAAAAATAATTGCTGGTTTAGAACATCAAGATGATGGAACCTTGTTTTTAAATGAAATGGAAATTAGCCAAGCCAAACCACAAGAAAGACAGTGCGTATATTTATATCAAGAGTCCTTACTTTTCCCGCATTTAAATGTTTTTGAAAATATTGCTTTTGGATTGCGGATTCGAAAAGAAAAAGAGGAAATAATACAGCAAAAAGTAGATGCAATTTTAGAAATGATCGATTTAAAAAATCATTCAAATAAAATGACAAATCAGTTATCTGGTGGTCAAAAACAACGTGTCTCATTTGCTCGTGCCATAGTTATAGAACCTACCGTATTATTACTTGATGAGCCTTTTGGAGCTCTAGATAGTGCTACGAGAAAGCAAATGCAAATCCTATTTAAGGATCTCGTTTCAAAAATGAATGTTTCATCGATTTTTGTAACACACGATCTAAAGGAAGCGATAATTATGGGAGACAGCATCGGGAAAATTGAAAAAGGTAGGTTAATTCAATACCAAGATAAAATCGCTTTTTTTTATGATGAAAATTCTGGTGTTCAAAATGAAATTGATTTTTGGAAACAATTGAACGTATAAATTAAAAACGACTTATGAAAACAGTAAAAGCTGCAGTAGTTTCAAACGGAATTGAGGGATTAGAAAAGTACTTTATTTCAAGCGATCTCGTGCAATATACATTTTTAGAAATAACAAAAGAGTTTAGCCCTGATCTAGATTTATATCATTTGCTTATAGTGCCCAATGGAAGTGATCACATTGCCATGCATAAAATAAAAGATAAAGTGTTAACTTTTTTAAATAATGGAAATGCATTATTTTGCTTTGATGGTTGGTTTACAAATTGGCTACCTAACAACCAATGGATCATGAATACTTCTTTAAAAAGTATTGATCAACGCTATACCGTACAATCAGACCAATATAATCTTTTAGAAAATGTTACAATTGACGACCTTATATACAATAATAATATAAGCGGTTGGTGGTCATGCGGATACATCGAAGCAGCTCAAGAGGCTGAAATCATCTTACAAGATACTTGGAACAGGCCCATTGTAGTTTTTGATGAAAAGTCTACAAAAGGAACTATCTTTATGACAGCAAGTGGGCCATTAGGAGATATTGGGATTACCACTAAAACCAATACCTATCTCAATAATTCGCTTGCACAATTATATCAAAATGCTCTATTTCTTGTGGCCAAAAAAATTAACTTTTAATACAACCCCAAAACATGAAAAAGATCGGATTAATTTTTAATGGAGTTTGGAGCCATTACTCATTTGCAACTGCTCCAAAATATGCAGCTTTGGTTAAGCTCATTTATGTGTATGACTTATCTGAAAAGATAATTGATAATTTGGACGCTATCATTATTCCTTTTCAATCCAATCATACTGAAATTGCAAAACATAAAGACTTGCTTTATTCCTTTTTAGCAAAAGGAAAAAAAATTGTAGTTGAAGGAGATTCTTCCGCCAATTGGCTAGATGCAACTTGGGAAGACCGACCAGTAAATAATTATTGGTGGGTAGATGATCCAAACAATCCGCCAGTATCAATAACTGATTTTTCGCATCCTGTTTATCAAGGGCTTTCACCTCGACACGCATGTTGGCATACGCATGGTGCCTACATCACAATTCCTGATGGTGCAACGGTTATCCAAAGAAAAGATGAAAAAGATATTATTACGTGGCAAACAAGTCAATATGGTGGCATTTTATTGGCTACTACTTTAGATCCCATTGTAGAACACGGAATTCAGCAAATAACTCATTTGGACAATTATGTTGACAAATTGATATATTGGCTCACTGGAGAAAATGCCACTGGTGCGTTTGAAGTTTCAAAAGAAAAGTACGGAGTAGAAGCAGATTTAATTACAGATTTACATGAATAATTCCTTTAATCACATTCAATCGATCTATTGGGTTTTTACACAATTGTGTAACGACGACTGTGAGCATTGTTACAATGATTCAAGTCCTTTCGGCAAACGAATTAGCGAAAAAGATTGTCTTGACATTATAAATAATCTTCCTGAAAAAGTTGATCGACTTATTCTTAGTGGCGGAGAGCCGCTAGCAGATATTAAGTTATTGCACACCATTTTAGATGCTATTAGAGCAAAATATGGTCAGTCGATACAAATAATGCTACAAACTAATGGAGATTTATTAAATATCGAAAAACTAACCACTTTAATCGAAAAAGGTGTACAACGTTTTGACATAGCGAGTATTGATAGATACCATAAGAAAGCAGGCGGTAGATTAATGGAATTAGCAGGTATTTTTGAAAGTTGTGGTGTAATGGGTACAGAGAAAGATCCATTGATTGAGGGTGGCCATTACCTTGCAGAAAACCCGCTTAGTTGGGGATATTGGGGAGCTAGCGAAGATATGTGGCTGGGCGGCAATTGGGCACGAGGGAAAGCTTTGAAAAACAATATTTATCTAAAGGATGCAACACATAATTTTTGTTCCATACTTTCTGGAGCCCGCAATTTTCTTGGTGGTTATGATGATATTCCACAAGAAATTAGCATCCAGTTATGGAAAATTAATCCTTGCTGTCCTGGTACTCATTTCCCTATGGGTGACGCACGCAAACAAAAAGTTGCAGCAGTACTCGAAAAAGCATCTCAAAGCGCGGTATTTAGAATGTTAAACGAAGGAAATCCTCTTAAAATGGGAATTTCACTCGGTGTAACCGAGGAGGCTGCGGTTTTAAAAAGCCAAGAGACGCAAAATATTTGCTTGTATTGTGATGAATTCTTAAAATGTCATAAAAATGAAATTTTTGACTCAAATGGCATAAAGACGATATCGTAAGCTATTACTTGTACTCTATTCAAACAATTTTAGTGTAGAAAACGGGAACTTTTATTTATCAAAAAAATATATTCAAAAGACTTAAAAATTTCATAAAAGAGTAAGCAATTTGAATTAAGACCAAAATCCTGAAATTAGGAAGTTTATTAAAATAAATTATGAAATACTTAGAATAAAGTCTTTGTTCTGTGCTCAACACGAACAAGAAGACATTGCTCCATGTCATTTTTTTTTTGGAAACGCAAAAACGATTCTCCAACGTTTTAACTACAATATGTGTAATTCAGATTTTAATATGTTAGAGTATCATTTTTATGGTCTTAAAGGGCAAGACATAAATTGAATTTTCAAAAAAATCTCAGTTTAGTTCAAGGTAATTTTCCTTTCAAATATGGAACAATAATTTTTTTTAAAACCTCATGCGCTGGGGCTTTAAATCAATATTATAAAAGAGCTAACAATTAAGAAAAAAATAAAAACTTTCAATGAAGACTTGCTATGGATAAGGTGTGCAAACCATAAACAAAATGAATCTTTTTGTTAAATCATTTACCTATTTAATTTCAATATTCTAAGTTTGTTATATTGGTTTTTTACAAATAAGTGACCAAAATTGTTTGATTTTAATTAATTATACTAATTACTTAACTTACATGCATTTACCTGTTTTTCTTCTTGAAGATCACAAATATGTTACCGAAGCTTATATTACAGCGCTCCGATCTATATTCTTTGAAGGCGAAATAATTAATTCCTATTCTTTGAATGAGGCCTACCAAAAAATAACTGATTCTGATTTAAAAGATTTGCAATTAGCAATATTAGACTACAGTATGCCTCCATGTCATTTAAATAATTTAAAGAATGGTGAGGACATCGCTATTATCATACGTGCAAAATTTCCAGAGGCTAAAATTATTTTTGTTTCAGCGACTCTTTCCAGTTTTGAACTAGAAAGTCTTTTAAAAAACGTCAATCCTGAGGGTATAGTTGAAAAATCGGATATAGATTTTAAAGATTTATCTTTGATTTTAAAAAGAGTAATTGAGGGCGAAGTATTTTACAGTCAACGGATTCACAAAACGATTAATGAAAATCAAACAAGATATCTTTTTTTGGATGCTCTAAACTTAAAAATCATTGAGTTGTTATCTCAAGGGATTGCAACTAAGAATTTACCCAATTATATACCACTTTCCTTAAGTGGTGTTCATAAAAGAAAAGCCAAAATCAAAGCGGTTTTAAATATTGATAATGGATCTGATGAGGCGATAATAAAAGAAGCAAGAAAAAAAGGATTCATATAAATAATGAAAAATACATTTAACATTTAGGGTAGTTTTACTACCCTTTTTTATTTGGAAGTAGTTTTAATTTTGAAAAAAAATAAAACACATGACCAAATACTACACACTTCTATTTTTTATATTCTCACTTCTTTCTTATGCACAAGACAAGATTCTATTTAATTATGACAATGCAGGAAATCAAACCCTACGCGAAATTTGCATTAATTGTAATGCAAGAACTAGTGCCAAACCAATCAAAGAATTAAAGAAAGAGGATTTACAAGAAATTGACAAAATTTCTTACTATCCAAATCCTGTATCTGAAGAGCTTTATATCAATTGGGAGCTAATTACGGATAAAAAAGTACAAAGTATAAAGTTGGTTTCACTTAGTGGAAAGATTCTCGGGACATATTTACCTGAAAATAAAAACATGGTAATCGGTTTTCAAAATCTTCCTCAAGGATTATACCTGATACATCTTATCTACAACACAAGCGAAGAGAAGGTTTTGAAAATCATTAAAAAATAATGTCTCGCTAAATGAATTCTAGCTTTTACATCTAAATCCAACAAAACAGATCTTATAAAACCAATTTGGTATTCCATGAAAAAAATTTACATATTTTTATTTTTAGTAGCGAATTTTTCTTTTGCTCAAAATTTCCAAGACACAAAAGGTGAATTACAAATTTCTGATTCTGGTAATGCTAGCTACACCTTGCCAATTAAAACTCCTCCTACTATTATGAATGTTGCACCTGTTATTAGCTTAACATACGCAAGTGGTACAAGAGGTGGGATTGCTGGACAAGGTTGGAGTGTGAATGGTATTTCATCAATAACGCGTACTGCTTCAAGATTAGACATCGATGGTTTTGTTGATGGAGTAGACTTTGATAGTGATGATAAATTAGCACTAGACGGTCAGAGATTATTGTTAAAGACAGGAACCTATTGGGAAAGTGGTTCAACTTATGAAACCGAATACAAAAGCAATACTAAAATTGAATATTTGGTATAAAGCAACATGTCCTTTTTGATTGTGACTGCCCCAGATGGTTCAAGATCGTGGTATGGAAGTACGGGCAATGGAAGTTATCAAAATGCAGTATCACCTACTGCGTGGCAAATTGTTCGTTACGAAGATACTAATGGAAATAGAATTGATTACAATTATACAAAACCAGTCTATAACAATACTAACCAAATTTACATTAGTAGTATTTATTTTAGCGGTAACCCAACTGCGGGCATTGCATTTCAAAATACAATATTTTTCAATTATGAAAATTCTAAAAGAGTTGAGCGCGATTTTGTTGGAGGTAATTCTGTTTATGCCTCGAAAATTTTAAATAACATCGAAGTGCGAATGGGTACAACGTTATTTAGAACTTACAAATTGACACATTTTCAAGATCTTTCTTCGGGTTATGAAAGAGTGGCCAGTATTAAAGAATTAAATGGTTCTCAAGAAGAATCTAATCCTGTGGAATTTAAGTATGAAAATAGTTCACTATCAACTAATCGTTATGTAAAGGACTATGTAAATAATTTAAATTTTGATTTCGTTCAGTTGTCAGGTGATTTTGATGGCGATAATAAATTAGACTTTATTAGCGTAAATAAATTATTCACAAAATTATTTGAGGGTAATAACGGAAATATTCCAATCGATCTTCCTCCTAATTACATAAATTTTGGCTCTTTTACTGCTAAAACAATAATTGATAACAAGATGAATCAATTTCATTCAATTATTACTCCAGAAACCAGTTCTAATCAAGTTAAATTTGGTTACTATAATTTGAATAATGGAAATTTAAATAACTATTTTACAAAAACTATTGAAGTAAACAATCAAAGAGTTATGGGCAATTTTGATTGTTATGAATCAAGTGGAGGGTACGAGGACTATATTTCACAATATAATAGTGGAGATGCAGGTTATGATTCAGCAACAGATTTTTTAGAGGGAGATTTTAATGGTGATGGAATTAGTGAGGTTATATTTAATGTTGATACAAATATTTTAAGTTACAGTGAATATTGCGACCAAAACGAATATCAAGGATATTTTTGTGATTGCTATCCTTTTGCTGTTCCCAATAACAATTTGAAATCTTATTGGCTAAATCTAGATCAAAATGCAAATACCATGTTGAACAGTAATGGTTTTGTAAATCTGAATACAGATGTATTTAAATCTAGAAAAAAATTCGTTGGAGATTTTAATGGTGATGGTAAAGGTGATGTTTTAGTTTTAAACGATAATAAAACTTATAATGTCGTTGGATTTAAACAATTAACAGTAGCGCCCTGGGTACAAATTGAAATAATTGGAACAGGAATTTTAGACAAATATTCTAGTACAAAGCAAATAATAGCTGGTGATTTTAATGGAGATGGGAAAACTGATATTATACTGCCTGATACAGAAGGAGGTAGTGGTCATACTCTTTGGCACATTTATTACAGTAATCCAAAAATATCTGGTGGAGAAATCTTTACTAAAGAAAGTCATAATATAGTAGAGTATTGGCCCAATACCGGATCAACGTACAAAACACAAACTCATTTCAGTAGCTATTATGCTATTGATGTCGATAAGGATGGAAAATCTGACTTGGTACGTGTCTGGAAAAACTACTATAAACCTAATTGGACTGTTAATGATCATAATACCGAGTGGTCAGTCACTGCTTATTCTAATAATTTAGGTAAAGTTGGCTCGTCAAATTTTGTTGAAAGTTATTTTTCTGGAAAATTTAACTCAGATTCACCGGATATTCCTATATCAATAACGTCCAATTATCAATTTAGAGGTGCGAATACAGAGCTAGTTATCATCAGGGGACATTTTAATAAGATTGAGTATTACCAATTTAATAAAAATATTGAAACCGATAATAGACTTATAGCTGTAACTGAATCAAATGGTAATATAAAGCAAACTATTGAATACAAACCAATGGTGGCAAATGATTCTAGCTTCGGCAACGCTTCTACTGATTTTTATTCTTCAACTGGTACAGTAAATTATCCTAACATTGAGATTATTCGTAATCCTAACAGTTTTCTGGTATCTAAACTAACTGCTACAATTAATGGTGTTTCTAAATTTCAAGATTTCAGATACAGAGGATATGTATCAAATTATAATTATGGGGCAGTTGGTTTTATTCGTTCTAGCAGAAGCAGCTGGTATTTATCAGATTCTGATGTAAAGATTTGGTCGACTCAGCATAATGATATCAATCTCAAAGGCGCCAATACAATTACATGGTTAAGCACAATTGGAGCTACTGTTTTTGATGCTACTCCGTCCGGATTATTGAATACGAAAACCAATACTTTTGATACCTATACCAATCCAACAACAAAAGTTTACAACGTATTGTTAAACAAACAAACTACAATTGATCATTTAACAGGTGTGACTACCGAGGACGCTTTTACTTATGACGGATTAGTATCTTCTGCTTCTTATTATGGACTCGAAACACAAATAGTATCTACAAAAAGTATTGGGTCAGCGGTCCAAGGCACGTCAACAACTAGTTCAACTTACGAAAACAATCCTACAGGAGTTGGGAGCGATTATTACATAGGCCGACCTAAAATCGTCAGTACTTCAATATCTAACTCTACTGGAGACACCAGAACATCAAATGAATCGTATACATATTCTGGTTCAAGACTATCCAAAACCGACAAAATGGGGCATAATACAGGTTATGCAATTATCGAGGATATGACTTACGATACGGTAGGGAATTTATTAACAAAAACTATTAGTGCTCCTGGCGCAACAAATCCTGTTGCCTCAAGAACAATAACGGATGAATATGATGGCTCTAAACGATTTGTATTGAAAAAAACAGATCATCAAGGGTATAGTACTCAGTTTACCTATAATGCTCTGGGTCAAGTATTATCTTCAACAAATTATTTGGGTGTAGTTAGTACTAATGGGTATGATAATTGGGGGAAATTAATTAATTCCACCGTATCCAATGCATCGCCAACACCACTTACAACTACAACAGTCTACAACAAATTAAGCACTGGTGGCTATACTACTACAACTACAAATAATGTAAATGGATTATCTGTTGTAGAATATGATGTACTTGGCCGTGAAGTGCGCACCTCAAAAAAAGGATTGGCAGCTGGATCAATGATCTCAACAATGATATCGTACGACGCATTAGGCAGGAAATCATGGGTAAGTGAACCGTATTTTTCATTCCCTAATAGATTTACTAATTATGAATATGATTATTTGCAACGTCCAGTAAAAGTAACCGCGCCTACCGGTCGAATTCAAACTATATCCTACTCAGGATTAACCACTACAAGTATTGATGATGGAAAAACTACTACTGCAACGCTTGATGCTTTAGGAAACAAAATCGAAACAACAGATCCTGGAGGTGTTATTGCTTTCAAGTACTATGCCAACGGACAGTTAAAAGAGTCTAATTACGAAGGACATAAGGTAACTATCAGTATTGACGGATGGGGTAACAAAATTGCGATGAATGATCCTAATGCGGGTGACTATACGTATACATACGACGCTTTTGGTCAATCATTAACAGAGACAACACCGAAAGGAAGTACGACGAATACCTATGATCCTTATGGTAAATTGATCAAGAAAAAATTAGAAGGTGACGGAACAGATATCGAGACGGATTATACATATAATTCATTGTCGCAGCTTATTAATGAAACGAGTAAAAAATCGAACGGAGCTGTCATAGATGTGTTTACTTATGGATACGATAATTTAAACCGACTCGTAACTACCACCGAATCCAATGGTCGATTTACACAATCGAAAACCATTACTTTTGACACGTTTAGCAGACCCGTTACTGCAACTACAAGCACCCAAGAATTGATAACTGGAATGGTAGCTTCAGTAGTAACTAAAAACAATTACAATAGCTACAACGGTTTGATGGACAAAATCACTGATGGCAATGATGCGCTACTATGGCAACTCAATACCGCTAATGAAAAAATGCAGTCATTGACGGAGACTTTAGGAAACGGAATATCCATTACAAATGTCTACACAGTTGATTACTATTTTAGCTCACAAAAACATCTTTTAGCCAATAACGCTATACTACATAATACCTATGATTTTAATGGTATTAAAGGATCACTAAACAGCCGACAAAATCTAGTTTTAGCCACAAGTGAAAGTTTTACTTATGACAATTTGGATCGTTTGACACAGTGGACAAACCCATTAAATGGAACGATCGATTCAAACAACTACGATAACAAAGGGCGAATTACGAGCAACAATAAATTAGGTTCAGTAAATTATAACACCGATGTAGCAACTGGTATTTATAGAAAGAGTGCTATTGTACTTACTCCCGAAGGCAAGAATTATTACATCACATTACCCAAACAAGTAGTGAGTTATACTATGTTCAAAAGCCCTATAAGTATAAATGAGAGTAACAAAGGCAGTACTACTTTTACCTATAATTCTCATTTGTCCCGTCAAACTATGAATTATGGATTTACCATTACTTCACCTTCAACCACAGGAGTTTATACTAAAACCAAGGATTACACCGATGACGGTACAGTAGAAATTATAACAACCCCCACCGCAATTACCATTCGTACCTATATAGGGGGAGATGCCTATGGTGCCCCGTTGTATGTAGAAAAAATAAAAACGCTAGCCACGGGAGTTGTTTCAGACAAAAAACACTACCTGCACCGTGATTATTTAGGAAGTATTATTGCCATTTCTGACGAAAATGGAGCAGCCGTAGAGCGTCGTCATTTTGATGCTTGGGGAAATTTAGCTAAATTGCAACAAAATGGAGTAGCAATAGTTTTACCTACAGATGGTACCGCTACAAAATTACTTTTTTTAGATCGTGGTTATACAAGTCATGAACACCTTTCGGAAGTAGGATTGATTCACATGAACGGTCGTTTGTATGATACTGTTTTACGTTCTTTTATAATGCCAGATAATTTTATCCAGCAACTAGAGAATACCCAAAACTATAATCGCTATGCATATGTGTTGAATAACCCATTAATGTACACGGATCCAAGTGGGGAAATTGGAATTGAAACTGGAATCGTAGGATTAATTACAGCCAATCCAGTAACGTTTGGACTTGGTGTAGGAATTATGCTTGCATCAGCTCTTGCTGCTAATTGGGATAAGTGGGGAGTTAAAGATTTCTTTAATGATAATGTTAGTAATGGATTCAAAGATGCAACCAGATGGATAGGCAATCAAGGTAAATCAATTGGAAAAATTTTCTCTCGAATCTTTAAAAAGCCATCTCAATTCAATGAGTCAAAAGTAACCTCTTTAAATTATGCTGCAGTAAATACAACTAATACAATAAGTAATAGTTTTACTGGTGGTAGCGCGGTTGCATCGGGTGGTTTTCAAAGTAATTATGGCGGAAAAGATAAACAAAGTGCAAATACATTTAAAAATAGACAAGAAGTATTAGATTATTACAGTGATGGAAGTAATTTTGACCTTTTTGGAGAGAGGTCACAATTCTATACAACTTACGATACCAGATTTGAAGCTTTAGCGAGTTTTTTTCAGATAACAGGTCCAGAAGTACCAACTGGCATTGTAAAATATTTTTCAAATCTATTTTCACTCAATAAAGCCGCTGAGGGGGTAACACCTAGTCTAGCTCCCCTAAAAAACATCAGTGGTAGTTTAGACGATGCCTCTGCTTTAGCAAGAAATCAGCCATACGGACCAAACACTAATATATTTAGAAGGCTACCTCGAAATGCTCAGGATGTTCAAGCATTATCAGAAGCACAGATGGGAATGGGACGAAATCTTAATATTAAATTAGGGGACCCCAGGTATCAAGGTTGGGAAAAATGGCATCATAGTGTTGGGAAAAAAGGAAGTAAATCTGTAGTACATTATTTAAGAAACCCCCAAAATGGCTTTTTAACTGACTTTAAATTTCAATAATTAATGAAAATACGTTGTAATTCTGATAATATATCTAAGGAAAATAGCCCTTTATCAATTGTTAAATGGTCAAATAATAGTGAGTTAGAAGTAACAATTGATAAAATATATACTGTTTTAGCAATAACTAAATTGTTTGATATAACATTCTATTATATTCTTAGTGATGAGTCTAACGAATATCCTCTAGCATTCCCTTATTATTTATTTGAAATAGTAGAAAACAAAGTTTCAGAATATTGGGATACATCTTTAAGTATAATAGAAGAGCCAGAGCTTATTCAAATTGAAAATGGACAAGTGATAAGTTTCAAAGAATGGACTATTAAGAAAGATTTTTTTTACGAAAATTTACTCGAAGGTATCCAAGAAGAAGTGAGAACTTTTAATAGTTATAGAGATAAAATGTTAAATGAGTAGGGAATGCCCCCGCTAGTCCGAGCAGAAATTATTAGAGAGGCTAGCGCAATGCCTGTTTTACGTTCATTTATAATGCCCGATAATTTTATTCAGCAACCAGAAAATACCCAAAACTACAACCGTTATGCGTATGTGTTAAATAACCCATTAATGTACACGGACCCTTGAGGGGAAGAGTTTATTTCTTTAGGAATTGCGATGTTAATAGGTGCTGTAGTATCGGCTGCCACTTATACGATTACTGCTTTGCTGTCAGATGTACCATTTAGTGTTGGTGGTTTGGCTAAAGCGACTTTTATTGGTGCTGCAAGTGCGGCGGTTACGTTTGGGATTGGCTCCGGTGCTGAGAGTCTATTCTCCTCTGCTGGAAATTTTGTAGCAAAGGCAACTTTTCAGGCTGTTGCCCATGGTACGTTTCAAGGTGCAATGACAGCGATAAGTGGTGGGAAGTTTTGGAGTGGCTTCGCTGCTGGAGCACTAAGTAGCATTGCAAGTAGTGCTTGGGCCGGCGGTAATAATTCACAATGGCAAGGTCTGGGCGGAAAATTAGCGGATGAAGGCGCTGGAATTATTGCATTTGGAACAATTGCTGGTGGTGCTGGTGCAGCGTTAACTGGAGGTAATTTTTGGCAAGGAGCGGTTACGGGATTAGTGGTTAGTGGATTGAATCATTATTTACACCAAATGAAGGCGAAAAACTATATTGATAGAAAATTAATATCCAAAGGTTTAAATCCAACAGATCCCTCTACAATAAAAAATAATGATGAATTAAAATCATTCACAAAAGAAATGTACTCAAAATCATTAGATAAAACAGGAGATTTAGCTGTTTATTTAGTTGATCGCATATCTGACTTGAATGGCAAATTAGCCTATGGAGAGACAGTTCCTACTTCGGACCAAAAACATGTACAAAGAATTAACATTAGTAAAAGTGCATTATCTAGTTGGAGATTAGTGGCCTCAAGTGTAGGTCACGAACTAAATCATGCTTACCATTTTATTTCAGGTGCTTATAATAGATGGAGTAAAATAAGTGCTGATTACGCATTTGCAAAATCTGAATATATCTCTCAAGCTTGGGAATATATTAATGGTGGAGTTCCCACAAATAGCATAATGATGGATAATTTTAACATGATGATTTCAGAAGAATATGCAGTTGGTAGAAAAAAATAAAAACTTAAAAAAATTCTAAGATGAAAATTTTAATTTTAATTCTAAGTGTAATATTAACATCATGTAACAATAAAAAATCAATT
>CAZMHK010000012.1:0-39396 GCA_964566045.1 uncultured Flavobacterium sp. | reverse complement strand
GAGCTTTTAAAGTAGCTCAAGAATTTTATGGAATAACTTTTCTGAAGACATTGATTATTTCAAAGCAAATCCAACAACATCCTAAAACACGAGTAAAAGACAATAAAAGAAATCAACAGAAAATATAAGTATGATTTTTTTTATTGTTTTACGGTTTTACGTACTACTTAACTTTCCTTTTTTATTTATCTTAGCAAAAATAACAATCAGTTTTTTTTAATATGATTAATAAAAAATCCTTCTCCGAAAGAGACATTTGCTCCAAATTTATATCCCCTGCTTTAAAAAATGCAGGTTGGGATTTGAATAAGCAAGTACTTGAAGAAGTTGCTTTTACAGACGGTAAAATATATGTAAGAGGTAAACTTACCGCTAGAGGCGATCGCAAAAGAGCAGATTACATTCTTTATTATCAAGACAATCCCGTGGCAGTTATTGAAGCCAAAGACAACAAACATTCCATTCGCTCAGGAATTCAACAAGCCTTGGGGTATGCTCAAATATTAGATATACCTTGCGTGTTTAGCAGCAATGGTGATGGATTTTTATTCCATGACCGAACAGCTACGGATGCAACCATTGAAACAGAACTTTCCTTAGATGAATTTCCTTCACCTGAAATGCTATGGGAGAAATATAAAAAATATAAAAATATTGCTACGCCTACTGGTGAAAAAGTGGCCTTACAAAAGTATTTCTCTGATGGCTCTGGCAGAAAACCAAGATACTATCAACAAATTGCTGTCAACAGAACCGTTGAAGCCATTGCAAATGGTCAAAACAGAATCATCCTAGTGATGGCAACGGGCACAGGAAAAACTTATACCGCGTTCCAAATTATTTATCGTTTATGGAAATCGCGAACTAAAAAAAGAATTCTTTTTTTGGCTGATAGAACAGCGCTTGTAGATCAAACCCGAAAAGGAGATTTTAAGCATTTCAAAGATAAAATGACAATCATTAAAAAGAAAGTTATTTCTAATGGAAACGGAAAAGATGAACTCGTTAGCAACAAGAAAAGAGGCATTGATACTTCTGATAAAGCGTACGAAGTCTTTCTAGGGTTGTACCAAGGATTAACCAATAATGAACCAGGGATTGAAGATGCATACAAAGATTTCTCACCTGATTTTTTTGATTTAATAATCATTGATGAGTGCCACCGTGGTAGTGCGAATGAAGATAGTTCTTGGAGAGAAATTTTAACGTATTTCAATCAAGCAACCCATATTGGTTTAACAGCAACCCCGAGAGAAACTAAGGAAGCCAGTAATACCGAATATTTTGGAGAACCCGTTTACACCTATTCTTTGAAGCAAGGTATCGACGATGGTTTTTTGGCTCCCTACAAAGTCATTCGTGTAGCATTAAATGTAGATTCAGAAGGCTACAGACCACAGCAAGGAAAAACAGATAAAGAAGGAAATGCAATTGAAGATCGCATTTACAACCGTAAGGATTTCGATAGAAAACTTGTAATAGACGAACGGACAGATATAATTGCCCAAAAAGTAACAGAATATCTCAAAGGGCTAGATCGTTACGCTAAAACCATCATTTTTTGTGTAGACATTGATCATGCCGAACGAATGCGCAATGCAATAGCAAAACACAATGCCGATTTAGTAGCCGAAAATTACAAATACGTGATGCAAATTACGGGTGATAATGAAGAGGGCAAACGAGAACTAGATAACTTTATTAATCCCGAAGAAAAATATCCAGTTATTGCAACTACCTCAGAGTTGATGACAACGGGAGTTGATGCGCAAACCTGCAAAGTCATTGTATTGGATGCCAACATTAATTCGATGACCAAGTTCAAGCAAATTGTTGGCCGAGGAACACGTATTAACGAAGAGTTTGACAAGCTCTATTTTACAATATTAGACTTTAGAAATGCAACGGATAACTTTGCCGATCCTGCTTTTGATGGTGATCCTTTGCGTGTAAAACCAATTACAGAAGGAACAGACTTAACTACAATTATCGAAGAAGAATATGAGGATGATTCGCCAATAATTGATGGTGTTACTGGAGCAGAAATCATAATTGAAAAACCTGAAATTCGAACTCCTCTTAATGAGCCTAATCCAGAGTATAAAAGTCGCCCAAAACAATACATCAATGGTGTAGATGTTTCGGTCTTGGTAAGTAGAGAATTGTTTTTTGACTCGAATGGAAAACCAATCACAATAAGCCTACAAGACCACACTAAAAGCGTTATCAATGGCAAATATGCTTCACTTGATGACTTTTTAAACACATGGAACAAAGCTGATAAAAAAGAGGCAATTATTAAAGAATTACAAGAACAAGGCGTGATGGTGGAGGCTCTTCATGAAGCTGTTGACAAACCCCTAGACTTGTTTGATTTAATTTGCCATGTTGCTTATGATCAGAAGCCTTTGACGAGAAAACAACGAGCCGAAAATGTGAAACAACGCAACTATTTTGCAAAATATGGTGAGCAAGCACGAAAAGTATTAGAAACGCTACTCGATAAATATGCTGATGAAGGAGTAGAAAATATTGAAAACATTGATGTACTGCGCGTTAAGCCATTTGATGATTTTGGCTCTGCTTATGAAATTGTAAATGGTATATTTGGCAGTAAAACCAAGTACCTAGAAGCGATCAAAGAGCTAGAAAATGAATTATACAAACAAGCGTAACCATGTGCCTAATTTCAGATAAAATACAGTTTTGTACTTGCGCTAATGGTACTGTTGAAAAGCTAAAGCATTATTGGATCTTACATCGATATTCAAAGGAAAAGAGGGAAATGTGTATGGGTTCACCAATAATGCCTTGTGATATGAAAGATTTAAATTTTGTTGAAAATCAATCCGTTTTATTAGAACGATTAAACCAACCTGATGCTTTTGATCAGCCAATGGAGTTTAAACCAAAAGACCAATTAGAGATTGTTATTAATAACACGCCCAATTTTTACGACGCTTTTACCTATTCTTTTAAATATTACAAAGGAATATGGACCAGTACAGAAACGGATCCATTTGATCTAATGAATAATTTTGATGAAGCAAATTCAGGGAAAATAAAAAACGCCTTAAAAAGGAATTAACATAATAATATATATTAAATGACATCAAATTATTTATCAAGACTTTCTTCAAGCGATAGAGAGAAATTAATTAATGACTTATGGACAATTCAAAATGGAAAATGTTTCATAAGTGAAGATGCGATTGATAAAGATTTACATAAAGATTTACTTGATATTGACCACGTTATACCTTCAAAAATGGGAGGAAAAGATGACCCAAGTAATTTTGCACTGACATTTGCGTCTGCAAATAGATCTAAACAAGCTTCAGATTTAAAATTAGCAAGAATTCTTCATCGCTTTAAAAAGATTCAGGATAACCTAAAAGAACATGAAGATAGAAGTCCTAACTTAAACGATATCCTTAAAACTAAAGAAGGCTCTAAATATAAATTAACTTTTAAAATTGAAAACAATCATATTTTATATTCTTTAGCTCAAAGTGGAAATAATTCCATTGTTAAAGCTCCAATTTATAAGGACAAATTAAGTAAATTGGATTATTTTTTTGCGGTACTACCGATTGAATATGTTTTTCACGACGATAAATTAAATCCGCGATCCATTGGGAGTAATATCTCAAAATTAATAGATGAGTTTTATCAAGGAAATCCACAGTTACACGTTTCTTTAGGATGGATTGATATTCATAATACAGCTGATGCTTATGTGAAAATATTTGATGGTCAACATAAGGCCGCGGCTCAAGTAATGTTAGATGTTCGAGAAATACCAGTTCGGATTTTTATAAATCCAAATGAAGATTTAATTATACTGACAAATTTTAGAGCTGGAACAGTCTTAAAACAAGTTGCGTTCGATAAGTCAATACAAAGACATCTTGGAAACACATTGTTTTTTGACAGAGTAAAAAGATATCAAAGTGAACTGACTTTAGAGGAGGAAAACCTTAATTTTTCAGAACGACAACTTGTAAACTATTTTAAAGGTGAATCACGTGAATTAAAAAGATACATTCTAGATTCTGTTCGAGATGGTGTTACAAGAAATTCAGAAAATAAATTAATGGAATATGTTGATTTAGGGGGACGTGCAAAGGAAAAACCTATGTCATATAGTTCCATTGAAAAAACTTTTTATTCATTTTTCATTTACCAAGATTTACTAGACACTCCTATTTCTTTTAAACTCGAAGAAGGAACTAATCCTCGAAGTCTTGAAAAATCACAGATTGTGAAGTTGATGAATATTATCGCAGAAGAAATTTTTATTGGAAAATTTGATTTTGAAATTGGAACTGCTCAATTAGAGAGTAAAATTCAAAAAAATGAAATTTTACCTGAAGAACATATGAGAGCTTACCGTATGGCAAAAGAAGAAATTCTTTATAATTGGCTTAAATATTTAAGCCAAATTATACAAACGCATTTTATATCACTAGGACATCCAGTTGATGAAAAAAAACTATTTCAATATGAGTTTTCAGACACATTGTGGAATAATATTCGAAACTATGTTGTAAATCTTTCTGAATTGCCTCTTTGGACTAATAATGAATTGTCAAACACTGTATTTGGTGGAAAACAAAACAATCAATTTTGGCAAACAATATTTTCTACTGGCTCTACACCGCAAGGTTACAAAGTTCTGGTCAATAAATTAAATTTAAATCAATTGCAAATTTCAAAATCATAAATATGAACGAATATTTAATTGACTTATATAGTGCTTTCTCACAAGTAGCTCAACGCTATTATTTCGCTGAAGTATTCAGAGATTTGGATAATTATCGTCATAATCAAGAAGCTGTTATTCAATCAACTGAAAACTCATTTTCTGCTGAAACGTATAGACATCTAAGAAATATGATGGATTTAGAAGAAAATACAGAAAAATACAAAGGTTTATCACTTGACTTTGATATAAGAAAAGACTGGTTTGACGAAAAAATAATTACAAATCGTCTACAATCATTTAGACCCGATTTAACTTTACATAGGTCGCAAGTCAATTGGGAACCAGTAAATCAAAAATTATATGTTGAAGTAAAAACTAGCTTTAATCCTTATGTTAAGGATGATATTCAAAAGCTTGCAAATTCAATTTATAGATTACATTTTGAAAGAGGTGTCTTTGTTAGTGTAAACTCTCATTATGAAAATTTAATTAAGCTATTAAAGCCTATTTTAATATCAGAAAACAGAAGACTTCAAAGATTAAATATTAACATAGAATGGGATAGAATTTATCTATTTCACTCAATACTAAATGGTAATAACAAAGTCATATCAACTCCAATTTCTTTTCAACAAATAATAAATTTATAATGTCCAATATTTCAGGAATATTAAAATCCATACAAAACATAATGCGTCAAGACAATGGTCTTAATGGTGACGCCCAGCGCATTGAACAACTGGGTTGGATGCTTTTTTTAAAAATATTTTCAGACAAAGACAAAGAACTCGAATTACTCGATGATAATTATATTTCGCCCATTCCTGATGTGTTTCATTGGGTGAACCAAAAAGGCAATTGGGCGGGCGATAACGAAGGAATGACAGGTGACGAATTACTAGAATTTGTTGACCGACAATTATTCCCTGCCTTGCGTAATATTGATGTAAGCACAGGAAACCGCAGGGCATTGATTGTTCGTGAGGTTTTTGAAGGCAACAACAACTACATGAAAAGCGGTATCAACATTCGCAAAGTGTTGAACAAGCTGAACGAAATGGACTTTAACGTCGCCAAAGACCGCCACGCTTTTGGTGAACTGTACGAAACCATTTTAAAAGGGTTACAAAGTGCTGGAAATAGTGGTGAGTTTTATACACCTAGAGCCATTACCAGTTTTATTACCGAAATGATTAACCCACAACTGGGAGAAAAAATTCTAGACCCATCGTGCGGAACGGGTGGTTACCTCACTTGTACCATTGATCATTTAAAAAAGCAGGCTAATAGTGTAGAAGAACGTCAGAGTATAGCCAAAAATGTAATAGGTTGGGAATACAAACCCCTACCGTATTTGTTAGCCACGACCAATTTGATTTTACATGACATCGAAGTACCGAATATCACATACCGCGATTCACTAGACCAACCTTTAAGCGTTTACACCGAAAAAAATAGAGTAAATGCCATTTTAGCTAATCCTCCGTTTGGGGGAATTGTTGCTAATGGTAACGAAACCAATTTTCCGCAAAACTACCGCACCAAAGAAAGTGCCGACTTGTTCTTGATTTTAATGATTCATTTATTAAAACAAGGCGGTCGAGCTGGTATTGTATTGCCTGATGGTTCGCTTACGGGCGATGGCGTGAAACAACGCGTACGCCAGAAGTTATTGGAAGATTGCAACCTGCACACCATCATACGTTTGCCTAACTCCGTGTTTCAGCCTTATGCTACGGTAGCCACCAATTTATTGTTTTTCACCAAGGGTACTCCTACTAAGGAAGTGTGGTACTACGAGCACAAATTACCCGAGGGACAAAAAGCATATAACAAAACCAGACCAATACAACCTAAGGAATTTGATCCGATAAAAACGTGGTGGAACGACCGGAAAGAAAGCGATATTGCTTGGAGGGTACCTATGCAAACCATTATTGACCGCAACTACGATTTAGATATAAAAAACCCAATCAAACAAGAAGAAGCCCACGAATACAATAGTGTGGAATTGATGGAAATGTTGCACACTTCGTTTGACAAAAGCAACTCATTATTGAACCAATTAAAAAAAGCGGTGAAATAATGAGTTGGGAAAAGGTAAAATTAGGGCAATTTTTAAAGAATCGTGAGGGGCGTTATAAACCAAATGATAAAGCCATTCAAGGACTAAAACGGATAGAGAAAATTAATTTTTCAGGAACCATTTTTTTATCTGATAAACCTTCAAATACTGATATGATATTAGTAAAGAAAGGTGATTTAGTTATTTCTGGAATAAATGTTGAAAAAGGTGCAATGAATATTTATAAAGGTGATGAAGATGTTGTTGCAACAATTCATTACTCTTCCTACGAATTTGATGAGGATAAAATTGATATTGATTTCTTAACTAACTTTTTGAAAAGTTTAGAATTTAAGAAGGCATTAAAAGAACAAGTGCCAGGCGGAATAAAAACAGAAATTAAACCAAAGCACATTCTCCCACTATTAGTGGAAATACCTACAAATGTCAAAGAACAAAAAAGAGTTGTAAAGAAACTAACCGAAAATAATTCAATTATTGAGAAAGCTGCAGCTGAACTCACTCACCAACTTGATCTAATCAAACAATTACGTCAAGCGTTTTTGCGTGAAGCTATGCAAGGCAAACTGCTCACTCCTGTAAGATCGAGCGCAGTCGAGAAGCAAGCAACCGGTCATGAATTGTTAGCAAAAATAAAAGCTGAGAAAGCCCAACTCATTGCCGAGAAAAAACTCAAAAAAGAGAACGAAATATTACCTATCAATGAGGATGAAATTCCATATAATATTCCAAATAATTGGGTTTGGTGTAAGTTAGGTGAAGTTGTAAAAATGAGTAGAGGAAAATTTTCAATACGACCAAGAAATGACCCAAGTTATTTTGGTGGTGAATACCCATTTATCCAAATTGGAAGTCTTGATGAATCTGGTTCTATTATTTATGACGCACCACAATCGTTAAATGAAAAAGGACTGCAAGTTTCAAAACAATTTCCTAAAGGCACAATTGTTATAGCAATCGTTGGGGGCACAATTGCTAATTTGGGTGTTTTGGGAAGGGAAATGTGTTTTACCGATAGCATTGTAGGTATTTATCCGTTTTCATGGTACAATCAAAAATTTGTTTTAAATTATTTGAGATATAAACAACCTGAAATTAAACAAGCATCCTATCAAATGGCAGGTCAGCCAAATATTAAAATTCCAACATTAGAAAACTTAATTTTTCCACTTCCACCAATCCAAGAGCAAGAGCAAATTGTAGCCAAGTTAGAAGAATTAATGGCGTTTTGTGATGGTTTAGAGCAAAGAATTAAAGAAAGTCAAGGGTATAATGAAATGTTGTTACAGCAGGTTTTGAGAGAGGCGTTGCAGCCATAAAAAGAAGTCCCAAAGCAAAAAAAATGCAGATTACTTTAGAATAAAACGAAGCATATTATGATAAAATATCTTGAAGAATTATTGTACGAAAAAACAAAAGAAACACAAAGTGCTATTTTATATGCCCAATGGAATTATGATAAAAAAGTAATTCCTTCCGCACTCAATGCCGTTTCTAATTTATTTCCTCATTATAGCTTGCATGATGAATCACACTCCATAACTATAATTAACAACATAGTGAGAGTTCTTGGAAAAGAAAATATGGTGAAATTATCTGCAATAGATATTTGGTTGATTCTAGAAGCTTCTTATAATCATGATATTGGTATGGTTGTATCAAGTGAAGAACTTTTAAAAACGATTGAATCTGATAAATTCATTAGCTTTTTTAAAGATTTACTTCAAGACACGAAAAATAGTCTCCATGAATTTGCAAACCAATTTAATATTATTGAAAATAAAATACGTTCTAAAGAAGATGTGTATAATTTAGAATTAAACGATAGTATTAAGTTTATACTAGCAGAATTTTTTAGAAGAACACATGCTGAACGTTCTGTCGACATAATAATAAATCCATTAGGTGAACTTTCCATAGCCTCTCCTAGAGGTGTAATTCCAGCAAGGATAAATAGGATTTTAGCTAATATCTGTTCTTGTCATACGAAAAATTTTGAGGATGTGATGAAACTTCCTTTTTCTGAAGTAGGTATCGATATTGAAGATGCTCATCCTCGATTTATAGCTTGTTTACTTCGAATCGGTGATTTACTTGATTTAGATAATAATAGGTTTTCTGATGTAATGTTAAGAACTCTAACAAAAGTCCCTATTGATACTTTGAATCATAAATCAAAACATCTATCAATAGAATCTTTCAGAGTTGATAAAGAAATAATCGAAATTACAGCAAATTGTAAAGATTATGATGTCGCTACTATAACCCAGCATTGGTTTAATTATTTGAATTCCGAAATAACCATGCAAATGATTAGCTGGAATAAAATTGTTCCATTCAAAGAGTTGGGCTATTTACCATCAATTGGAAAATTAGAAGTCATATTGGAAAATTATGATTTGATAGACGGAAAGAACAAACCAAAATTTTCTGTAGATACGGACAAAGCTTTGGCTTTGTTGCAGGGAGCAGGAATTTATGATGGTGCATATCAATGTATTCGTGAAGTGTTACAAAATGCAGTGGATGCGTCTTTAATTAGAATCTGGTTAGAACACTATCATTCTAGTGATTTTTCAACACCTCAAAGCAAAGACTTTATAAAATTAATTAATGATTATCCAATTGTTATACATATTAATGAAAAAGGAAATGAAGGTGATTTTAAATGCTGGGAAGTAGAAATAAACGATAGGGGCACTGGGATTTCTAGCACTGATTTAAAATTTTTAATGAATACTGGAAGTTCATCTAAAAATCGTGAAAGAATAAATATCATTGAAAATATGCCTGCTTGGTTAAAACCGTCAGGAACTTTTGGCATAGGCTTTCAAAGTATTTTCATGTTGACAGATTTAGTAACTATTGAAACAAAAAGTTTCTTTGATGAAGAGTTTCGAATCATTGAATTAAATAGTCCAAGCTCTAAGAAGAATGGAGATATTTTAATTCAAAAGAAAAAGACAACGCACGCTTTTAAACCTGGTTCCAAAATTTCATTTATTCATAAAACTAAAGCAATTCCAGAGGGATACACAGTTAATTTTGGAACTAATGCTGAAAGAGTTGTAACAAACTTTGACCCTTTTTCAAATGAATCAATGGATGTAGAAATAGCGAAAATAGTAGATGAAATATTTGATTTTGCTGATAAGAGCTACATTCCGATAAAATTATTTAATAATGATGTGGAAATTAAAGTTTCATCACTGAAAAATAAATTTGATTATTTCGATCCTGAAAATTCTCTTGAATTTAATATTCATTGTGGAGATGAAAAAAATGGTTGGAATTCAATAACCTACTATAAAAATCAAAATGCAGAGAATCGATTGCATCACGAATTTGATGCTATAGGATTTGAAATTAATATCCATAAGGATAAAGCATCTGAAGTGTTAACCTTGAATCGAAATAAAATAAAAACGGAATATTTTAAAACGTTAAGAAGTGATTTTTATAAATCATCTTTTAAAATTATCACTAAAAATTTCGATGCAATTTTTCATACCGAAGAGAAAAAATCTATCGGCAGCATGTTTCTAAATTTTTATAAAGAATTAGACGAAACAAAGGACATTGATATCTCAGAATTTAATCACTGGGAAAATTTTGAAATTGATTTAAAAATCAATGGAATTGATGCTAAAAAGAAAATGGTCGATTTATTACGAGAATCTAAAAAAATTGTCATTAAAAACAATGATAAACCAAAATCAACAAGGGAAGATGTATACGAATTTAATAATTCGGAACTATCGATGTACCTTCATAACCTAAGACCTTCATTCGCTTTTACTAAATTTTTTATATTAAAAATATATGAATATTTTACAGCTGTTGAATCAAGAATAGATGTACAAGATCAGGCAAGAACTGTAATTTATTCTAAAGAAAATCAAGGTAGTCCTATACCAGACGAAGAGCTTTTAAATATTCTAAAAAATACAACCCGTTACAGAGCAAGAGTCACTATTCCATGTCTTGAAAGGTATTTTGATTTAAGAATTAACGATGATTCTCATACACCTTACCTTAGTCATTACAATTTAGACGGTAATTTTTATTACCCATTTCCTAAAATGTTATCGCCATTCATAAAACAAACAAATCAAGCTGATCAATGTATTTTAAAAGAAGACATTAATGATAAGCTTATTGATTGGGTTTACGATAATCGTTATAATACAGAAACTACGAAGCAACAAATTATAAAGGCATACAAGATATTTTGCGATGATAATGACCTTAATTTAATTAATCCTGAGGAAACAAAGTGATCAATAACTACTCCTATTCTTGCATGAGAAAGAGCAAATTGAAGCCAAGTTAGCCAAGTTAATGCCGTTTGTGAAGGTTTAGAACGAATTATTAAGGAGAGTCAAGGGCATAATGAAATGTTGTTGCAACAGGTTTTGAGAGAGGCGTTGCAGGGGTAGAAAAATAAAGGTATTATGGGCTCAAACCTCTTCAAGTACAGAAACATTGGCAAAATTTTAAATCAAAATCAATCAAGAAAACATGACTAGAAAAATTAAATTAGTATTGGCCGCATTAGTATTTTCAAATATCGCAATGGCTCAAAACCAAGTCAAAATGACTAGTGATTATGGAAGTGAAAATGTAGACATTCAAAATATCATTGACTTTGAAAATATTTACATTGACAAATTGAATTTTGAAAGTACGAACTTAAAAGGAAAATTTATTAAGATCAGTATTGACGAATATAAAAATGGAAAGTTTAAAAAAACAGCAACATTGTTTGATGGTACTGAAAGTGAATTCTTCAAAATTGATTCTGAAAAAGAATCTTTAAAATTCTTTTTTAAAATGGCTGATGGAAAACTAAAAACCTATATTAGAGGACAAAAATTTGGAAGTAAAAAATCATTTTTTCCCTTATCTGATGTGTCCGAAAAATACGCTTTAAAAGATTTTTACGGAAGTAAAAAAGAATTAAGCTTAGACATTAGCAAAAAGAATGCTGTTTTTGCAATTATAACACCTACAATTCATAAAGATGGTTCGGGTTCGTATTGTGAAGTTGCGCAATCAAATATCGAAGTTGAAGAACTCGGTAAACATTTCAATATTCCACATTATTTCATCGTTAACATAGAATTTAAATAAAGAAGAAATGAATATTTTACACTTAACGGATTTACACTATAATTCTGAATCATATGAAAAATTCACGCAACATAATATGATTGAAAAATTGTGTGATTATCTCACCTCTCTTAATCAAAAAATTGATCTTGTCATTTTTTCAGGCGATTTAGTATTTAAAGGAAATTTATTATCAGACTTTCACGACGCAAAGAGGGAGTTTTTGGACAAAATTTCAAGTGCAATAGGGATTACCGAAAATGAAATAATCCTTTGTGCGGGCAACCATGATATGGATAGATCTTATAAATCTGAAGGTCTTGAGGATAGATTTGCAAGCAAAATCAATAATAGCGATAATTTGTTTAATTTCTTTAAAAATAAAAATGATTATGATGTTGTAACAAGTTTAAATACTACAAAAAATTATAATACTTTTGTTAATGACTTTTACAAAGATAAAAGTAGTAATAAAATTAATGAATTATATTCAATTCACCGCAGATCAATTTATGGACAAGAAATTGCAATCTTGTCAATTAATTCATCATGGAGATCTGTAGATGATTCCTCTAATGGTAAGTTGTTATTCCCAAAGAATTTGTTAGAAGAAGCGCTATATGAATTGAGGGATGTTAAATGCAAGTTTATAGTTCTGCATCATCCTATACATTGGTTTAAGGATTTTAATCAAAATGAGTTACAGAATTTAATTTATAAGTCATGTAATATTATGTTTTCTGGCCACATCCATGAATCAGAAATCAGCACTCATTACAAACAAAATAACGGAATTTTTGCGCACGTGTCACCTGCATCGTTAACATGGCAAAAAGAATATATTGGATTTTCGATAATAGAGTTTGATATTGCGTCCGAGGGACAAGCAAGAGTTAATAAACATCATTATTCAAAAGAAAAAGACGAATTCAATTTTATAAACTCTGTAGTTGTAACTATTCCTATTGGTATTGAAAAAGAGGAACAAAATAGAATTAGAGAAAAAATAAGTTCAAAAATTAATTTAGAAGTCTTAAATGCAAAAGATTTGTTATTAACCAATAATGACGATGATAACGATGAAGTATTTCTACAACTTTTTAACAAACCGAAACTAAAACTTAAACCTAAACAAGAATTTGGTGAAAATACAAAAGCAGGAGATGATATCTTTAATTTCGAGACTATATTAAAAAATGAGCAAAATTATTTTATCTATGGTTACGATAAAGCGGGGAAATCCTCCCTACTTAAATTTATTCAAATATACCACCTCAAAAATTATATTAAAAACGGTAATATTCCATTCTATTTAGATTTTAAAAATGAAAATTCTAATTCCTTATTTGATGATATTAGAAAGTATTTTGAGTTAAGTAGAGCCAAAACTAAAGATCTAATTAGTAATCATAATTTCAGATTATTAGTAGATAATTTTAATTCCAAAGATTCGTATTTAAAAATTTTAAATGATTTTTTAATTGAGTATCCAAATGTGACTTTCGTTATAACATGTGATTATTTAACATCTAGACTATTTGATGATTATGAATTAGATGATAGGGAATATCAAAAAATTTATCTGCATGATATTTCTAGAAATGACGTTAGAACATATATCGAAAAAAATGAGGATGTTTCTAAAAAAGAGCATGATAATATATTAGAGAAAATCATTAATTTCTGTAAACAAATAGAATTACCATTAAGTTATTGGACTGTCTCTTTATTACTAATGGTACACAAAAAGTCACAAATAGATTTGTCTAAGAATATTTTTAATCTCCTTGATTTGTGCGTAGATGAAATATTACAAAAAAAATATAATGTTTTACACAATAGTAAGGTTTCCTTTCCTCAATTAAAAGGAATATGTTCACACCTAGCAAGATTTTTACTAGTTGAAAATCAATCAAATTTGTATTCTAAAAGTTATGGAGAAATACTAAGTGAGCTTGGGAAATATTTTATAATTCATAATAGGATAAAAGCAAATTCAAAAGAAGTTTTAGATTATTTAATAAAATCAGGTGTACTAAAGAATAAAGTGGGCGACCAAATAACTTTCCGATTAAATGGGATATTTGAATTTTTTATCGCACAAAGTATGTCTGAAGATGTCTCATTTAGAGACGAAATGTTGCGCGACGAAGTCTATTTATCATTTAAAAATGAATTTGAAATCTATAGTGGGATAAAGAATAATGACGCAGAATTTCTGAAGATAATTTATAAGAAAACTGCTAATTTTTTTGCTGCAAGTAATACCAGATATAGTGAAATTGGGTCAATTGAAAATATTCTTATTTCTAAAGTATCTGACAAAAACGATGTCAATTTAATAAATATAGCAAAGTCTCTAAAACCGATTGATCCTATAAATAATAGCGAAAAAGACATACTGCAAGATAATTATGATTCAATGTCTTCTTTAAAAAGTGATGTGACAATCAAGAAAATTTTTAATGTTTCTAATTTAGATTCAGAGGTTTATGAAAGATATATTGCTATTTTAGCAAGAGTGTTTAAAACAATGGATGGAGTTAATGACAACGCTTTGTTATCTGAGATTATCGATTTATTACTGAACACATATATAAATTTTGGTTTTTTTATTCATGAAGAGTTTGAACAAGAGTTAAGTAAAACCAGCGATGGAAACGAAGATATTCTTGAAATAATCAGTAAATTTTTACCTTTTATTACACAAGTTGCAATGTCGGACAATATGGGGCAACATAATGTAGAAAAGTTAATTTTAGGTAAGATTGATGAACTTAAAAAAGATTGCAAAAACAATCAATATAAATTATTCATTCTATACTTTATTTTAATGGATATTGATGAAGAAAATATTTTCAGTTTTGCGGATGATTTAATTTCTGTCATCGATATTGGTGTCTTAAAGTATTCGGTAATCTTAAAACTAAATTATTACTTTGCTTTTAAAGGTTCTAATAATAAAAGACTGTCAATATTTATTAAAGAAAAAATTAAGTATGCTCAATTAAGATTAGATAATAAAACTGACAAAGATAGTTTACAAAGCAGATTAGATACTAAGAGATTTAACTAAAAATAAATTGAAGCGAAAGTCTAATAAATAATTAAATCTAAAAGTAATAGTAAAGGTTTATCGTGCTGCAAAATAAGAAATCATGTTTGACCTGTTTCCACCATTTCAGGTCCAAGAACAAATCGTTGCCAAGCTACAGGAGTTAATGCCCTTTTGTGATGGTTTAGAGCGAAGTATTAAGGAAAGTCAAGGGTAAAGTGAAATAGTACTTCAACAGGTTTTGAGAGAGGCGTTTCAGGGGTTGATATAATAACTTAAGGCACGGACAAAGAAACAGCATAAATAAGAAGTAGGTAGACCATACTGGGTAAAGAAATCGCATGCGAAATCGATTACGATGCTAGATGAGTTGATACAGTTTGGGGAGTTACCAAATGAAGATTTAAAAGTTACATATAATAAATACCATATTGCTTTAGGAACAGAGAGACAAAATTGTATTTGGCTTAGACCAAGAAAAACTCCTGGTATTTGTCATATGGAAGTGAAAGTTGGAAAGGAAAACATTGAAAGTGTAAAAGAAGAACTTGATGAGCTTGCAATCTCTTTTAACTTAAGAAAAGACGATATTTTCGCAATTTCAATTACACAAGAAGATTTGAACAAACATCAAGGAAAAATCAAAAGCTTAATAACTGAATCACTTACATATTATCAATAACCGTTTTAGAAATTAGGAAAAGGACCTAATTCAAAAGGAATTGTAATGGTTCTACATTTGTATGATCAGATTTATAAAAGATAATGACCTTCGATCATAAGTAAAAAATAAAGTATTAAAAGCTATTTCCATTAATCATTACAAAAAATTAAGGAAATTATCTACATACACTTGTGATAGCGTACTAAAAGTTTTATATATTTGAAAAAGAGATAAAACGAGAAAAACCTTCGCTAATCTGCCCAATTTTGGGTGTGTACACGAAGGTTTGTTTTGAATATAAGCTAGTTGGCAGTAATTTTACAAAACCCGATAAAAAACCCGAAAACTTGGACAGAATTGAATTTTTAAAAGAATGGTTTTATAAAGAAGACGAAAGGAAAAATACCTTAAATGATTCTCTAAATATTCCAATAGGTATATTAACTGCTCTAATCGCGTTAATTTCTTTCTTATTTAATGAGTTTAACTCTATTAATGAAAGCAACTATATAAAATATCCTTTTTATTTTCTTATTTTTATCTCCTTATCCTTTTGGTTTATTAGTGTGTTTAAATTATTACAATCTTACAACGATTTGTACACAGGATATTCTTATTTAGGATTTCCAAAACCAAGTTTCCTCAAAGATGAAAACGAAATTCTTAAAAATTATATAGAGAAGTATAGAGAATTATTAGATGATAAAACAACTTTAGAGAGTTTAGAAAAGAACAGTTTAGAAATATTATTAACTAAATGTTTAGAAACAAATGTTTATAATAATGACCGAAAATCGGCATATTTACATTCTTCAAAAATTCATATCATAAATAGTTTGATTTTAATACTAATTTCATCTGCTTTCTTTACAGCAAATTATATTGGCAATAAAAACGAAAAAATTCAAAAAATTGAAATAACAAATTATAATTCAAATAAAATGGGACAAGACGAAAAAAAACCAATGGCTCCACAACCGCCACAACAACTACCAAGAGTGATTAAAGAGAGTGAACAGCCGAGACAATCTCCACCACCTCGAACAAATCCAAAACCAAGTGAGAGAAGACATTAACCGAATTGTTAATATCTAATTTATGGTAGGAGACATAAAAAATATTGTAATATTTGAAAGTTTAATTAATGAACGTCTTACTGGTACTGAAATTTATAATAAAACCATCATAAAAAAAATTGAATTAAATAAAAAATCGTTTACCCATAAACTTTATTCAACTAATTCAAAAAATGAATTAATTGAGATATTAAAATATTACGATTATAATTCTAAACTTATAAATGGAGGGCTTTTATTTCATTTTGAAATGCACGGAGCAAATGATTATAGTGGCTTAATACTATCAAGTGGCGAATTAATAGAATGGAAGGAATTGGCCGATTTATTTCGGCCAATTAATATTTCAATTTGTAATAAATTATTTTTAACAATGGCTACTTGTTACGGTAGGCATCTATACAAAGGTGCAGTTTTAAACCAAAAAACCCCATACTCAGGATATATATCAGCCAACAATGCAGTTTATCCTTCTGAAATAGTTGAAAAATTCACAATATTATTTGAACAGTTAATTGAAAAAGGAAATTTGGTTAATGCTTATTTAGAAATGGAGAAAACGGAATCCAGCTTCTATTATAAAGATACTAAAACAACTTTTGAGCAAAATTTTAAATCAGTTGTAGAAAAACTTACGAATGATAAAGAATATAAATTAAACTATATCGAAGGTGTGAAAAGTCAGGCTAATAAAGATGGACAACCTTTACCAGACGAAGAAACTTTAGAACTTATTTTTCAGCAAGCTCTTAAAGACTCATATTATAAACATAAGGAGGCATTTGAATTTACAAATTGTGAATAAAAAACTACTGCCAACAGCCACTGAAAAGGATTTGGGCAATTGGCTTAATGGAAAATATGGTTTTGTATTTAGGATGATTTGGCAAATCCGAAAATAGGGCTTAATTTAGTACCAAACCCGTTGTAGTGCCAGAACGTCAGGCTGTAAAAAAACCTCTTCAAATCTAGAAAGTACTCGGAGGTTTCCAAAGAATAATCTCAAATATGGAATTCTCAAGAGGTTGATTTTAGTTTTTTCACAAACTAACTTTATTGCCAAGGTTACAGCAGAAATAATAAATAACAACAATATAATAATATGACGATAGAACAAATTAAAGAACAATTATCAAATCGTTTTATTGGCATATTAGCTACTAATAAAGGTTTTGCTATTGATAAAGGCGAAATTGATTTAGGTATTGACTACACTTTAAAAAAAACTTATCAATACACAACACCAGCAGGTAAATCAAGATGGAATTATGATAGTCGTTATATAGACATCCAATTAAAAGCAACAACAGATAATTCGATTGTTAATGACGTAAACTCAATAAAATATGATTTAGAAGTTAAATCCTATAATGATTTAATAGAAAGACAAACAAACGGAGTTGCACCTTTAATACTAATTTTATTTGTTTTGCCTATTGATCAAAACACTTGGGTAGAAGTTGATGTCAATGAAATAAAACTAAAAAAACATGCATATTGGTATATTCCACCAGTAGGATCAGCTCAAACTGCAAATGAACATAGAATAAGAATTGAAATCCCCAAAGGAAACATTTTAGGAATTGATTGCTTTAATGAATTACATCAACAATTTTATCCATGATTAACGACAATATAATATCATTTCTTACTAATAGAGATTGGCAGATATCTGGTCAAAATCATCAGTTTATTGAGCTGTTTCCTCCAGTGCAATTTAATTTACCAGAGAATTTCCGACTTCACATTCCAACAATACTTGATAAGATTGATTCAAGTATTTTTATAAATAATATTCTAGAAATTGTTAGTGAATTTTATTCTCTAACAATTGAAGATTTAAATGTTTTATTAATAAATGAATCAACTGTACTAAAAATTAGAATTCACGATGAGAAAACTCTTGATGGTAAAATTTCATTAACAAGGTTTGATGATGTGGTTGATAGCATACGTTCTATATTAAGAGATACTGCCAGTTTTGTCATTGACAAAAGTGTTACTTCAACTAGAGTACCTGAAGAAGTTTCAAAATATTTAAATTTATGCAACTTCATGCAAACTGAAAAAGGAAGTTTTATTGCAAAAATTCAACTCCCATCTAAAGAACTTATAAAAGACAGTGAACTATTTGATCGTGCAGAAATATTTTCACATGAAATAAATAATAAACTTTCAGAGGTTTTAAGTTTCGTGAATTCAAATATTTTGGAGGGAAATCCACAAGTATCAGAAGAATATCTAATAGAGAATGAGGCAAGAATAAATATCAAACTTTTTAAGGATATAGAAACTTTTTTTGATAGATCAAATCTTAAAAATGTAGATTTTACTTTTCATAATATTGCAAGTAGTGATACAATTGAGAATCTTAATATTACTAAACAAAAATTATTTAAATTGACACAATTTGTTGAACAAATTGAATCACATTCATATGAAGTTGGTGAGTTTACATTTACTGGAAAAATAGTTAATCTAAAATCCAAAGACCCGGACGGACTTAAAAATAGTGTAGTATTTAATGGGATTTATGATAATATGGCTATAACAGTTTCAGCAAATCTTGATAGTGAGCTATATAAAGATGCTATTGAAGCACATAAAATGAAACAAAATATTACAATTGCTGGACTTGCCAAAAAAACGAAAACTAAAGCACGGTTTATAGAAATAACAAACTTTAAAGTAGAAGAATAAGCCCAGCCACTACAAGGGATTTGGGCAATTGGTTTAATGGAAAAATGGTCTTGTACTTGGAATGATTTGGCAAATCCGAAAACAGGGCTTAATTTAGTCTGAAACCCGCTGTAGTGCCAAGACGTAAGGCTGTGAAAAAACCTCTTCAAATCTAGAAAGTATTCGGAGGGCTACCAAAGAATAATCTCAAATATGGAATTCTCAAGAGGTTGATTTTAGTTTTTTCACAGACTGACGTTAGCTATTATTTTACCGTAGAATCTTAAGAAAACAAATGGAGAACACCGATAAAGCTAACCAACATTATGTGCCAAAATTTTATTTAAGAGGTTTTTCATTCCAAAAAAATAAAAAAGAAATTGGGATTTATAATTTGAACAAAATGTTCTTCTTTCAAAGAGCTAAATTAAAATCTCAAGCATCAAAAAAATTTTTCTATGGAAAAGATGGACAAATTGAAGATTTTTTCAGTAAAATTGAATCGCTTATTGCTCCAATTATAAGAAACATAATTGAAAATGAAATCATTCCAAATAGATATTCAAGTAATCACTTTGAAATTTTGATGTTTTTCATTTTAATGGAACAAAGAAATCCAATGCATATTGAAAATATGAGAAACTCGCTTTTGGCAGAGTACAATAAAATAATGAAGGTTGATCCTACTTTTCTTTCACATTATGATTTAGAAGTTTTTCAAAAATTTATTAGTAATGAAAATCTCCAAAGATTAATTTTGAAAGAATCAATGAATATTACAAAGTTAAATATGGATTTAGATTTTAAAATCTTAAAAAACAATACTAAATCACCATTTATAACATCCGATTTTCCAGTAATTAGATACAACCAGGCTATGGAAAAAGAAAAATGGAATATGTCAAGTTATAATGGAAACGGATGGATTGGCCAACAGTTTTTATTTCCATTAAACGATAAATATTATTTGTTTTTTTTTGACTCAAATATTTACAAGATAGGAAATAAAAAAGAAAGACTAGTCGAAATAAATGACTTAAATAGCATTAACTCTTTGAATATCCTACAATTTTTAAATTGTAGTCAAAATATATATTTTAATGAAAAGGCAACAGACAATTATATAAAAGAACTTGACCGTTTGTCAAGTAAATTTGAAAAAGGTAATAAAATAATCTTAAGAGAATATAAAACACTTAATTCTAACCAAGAAATAGACGAAAATAGCATAGTCAATGCTATTACAAAATCTCATATTGAAATAAAATTAGAAATTGAAAAGATAAAAATTCACTCAAAAGGAAAGTTTTTAAATTTAGACAATAGATTTATTCAATTTAGAAAACAGTCAGAGATAGTATATCACCAAATAAAAAACAACAGCTAACACACTTTACAAGCAATTTTGGTATTAGGCTTAATTTGAAGTTGATTTAGGATTTGGAAGTTTTTGCTTATCCACAAATGGCTTAATATTATATCAAAATCACTGTAACTTCTTTACAAATTCGGTAAAATAGAAATTTTATCACCGCATTTTTGCGACGTATTATACATATTTACACCGCAAAATTACTTATGTGTGGTAATTAAAAACTATAAATTCGATTATTACAAAGTTTTACTTTAGAAATATTTTGAATTTTCAAATACATCATCAATAATTTTGTCAAGCTTTTTGTTGGGTAGCTTGTTTAAATAAGCCTGAGTGGTTCTAATATCGGTATGACCTAACATTTCACTAATAGCATCAATAGGAATGTTTTCAAACTTCAAAAACGTAGCAAATGTATGGCGAGCAGTATAAAAAGTGATGTGTTTGCTAATTTTTAAAATTTCCATCATTTCTTTCAGAGCTGGATTTATTTGTCCTAGTAATTTATGAGTTCGGTTTTTAATTTTTTTTAAGGTCATGTTTTCATCTAGTAAAAGAGGAAATAAATAAGAATTCATGGATTTTTGGTTGTACACTTTTAATATCTCGAGAGAGTGATCACGAAGCTTAAAATCCAAATGTACTCCAGTTTTAGTTCTTAAATAGGATAGTCTTTCATCGTATAAATTTGAATTGTTTAATTTCAGCAAGTCAATAAAATTCATTCCTCTACAGTAGAAACTAAATAGATACATATCTTTTGCAAATTGATGTTTTTTATTTGAGCTGAAATCTTTGACAATTAGTTTTTGTAACTCTTCATCAGTCAAATACTCTCGTTTTGCTTCTTTCTTTAGAGCTGATATTTTATAGTGCTTAAAAGGGTAGGTGTTGGAAGAGATTATTTCTCTTTTTATAGCATTATTAAATACCGCTCTAATCGTTCTCATCTTGATGCTTATTCCACTATCAGAACCATTGTTACTTCTAAGAAAAGAATCATATTTTTCTAAGAACTCAAAATCTAAATCTTGAAATTTTAGTTCAGTCTTTGTATAGAATTTCTTGAGGGAACTCATAGTTTCTTTATAGATTTTTGCAGTTCCAATTTTATTAGAATTTAGAAACTCATCAGTAATTTCTTGATGAAATTTGTAATAATCTAATGCTGGAGCTTTGGTTATATCACCTGTTTTAATTTCATTTGCAATGTCCTTGATTGTAAAATCTACATTCAAGCGGCGTTTCTCTCTTATGAAATCTTCAATCTTAAGATTTGTTTTACTAATGAAATTATTTATTTCCGTTATCCTTTTTAGTTCTTGACCTTTTTTATTTGTCTTTAATGTATTGCTCTCAAAACTCCACGCATCAAATTCACATGTGTAGTTGGTAGTCATTGTAGTATTGCGTCTGTTTTTTATTAAGACCAAAACGATAGAATGTTTCCCATCCTTATTTGCTTTACTTTTTATTGTAAATTTGATTGAAGCCATATTTTATTTTTTTTGACGAACATTTGACGAACATCGATGTGACAAAAGTATAAAATAATCAATAATAAGAATGATTTATTGAATATAATATGTTAAAAATCAACAAAGTATACAAAAAGAATAAAAAAGAAAAAATAAAACACCTGCCTTCTAAGCAGGCGGTCGAAGGTTCGAATCCTTCTGCCTTCACAGAACCCACCAATTTGGTGGGTTTTTTGTTTTTAATCTGTTTATATTTAGATGGTTTTGAAAGCTTTAAGAAGAAAAAAGTACTTTCTTCCAGAATAGGGTAGTTGATTAAATAACGTATCTTAATATTTTAATCGGGATAATCCAAATTTCGAATCCGCAGCCTTCACAACTAAGCTCAATAAAAACAGTTTTTTATCTAATAATTTCCTACATTTACCACCGGAGAGAGTTACTTTCTAAACTTGAAAAGAACAGAAAGTAATAATTGAAAGTAACATAGTTGTACTTCTTTACAAATAATCAATGGAAATATTAAGACCAAACAAACAGAGAGCAAAAAACGCGATTACTTTAATATGGATTGCATTAGCAGTGGAGATAATTTCTTTAATTTCTGGCTATGTTCAATTTGAGTTAATCGCTATTGCAATAAATGGTGGAGGAATTTCTCCAGAAGCAGCTAATGCCAATGATTTAAGAGAGCAAGTAATTGCCGTTATTAATTTGATTGTCTTACTTACCTCTGCAGTTACTTTTATTCAATGGTTTAGGAGAGCTTATTATAATTTGCATTTGAGAGCCGAAGAACTATCGTATACTGAAGGCTGGGCTGCAGGTAGCTGGTTTGTTCCGATTATTAACTTATCAAGACCTTATCAGATAATGAAAGAATTGTATAATGAAACTCATTTGTTAATTGAAAAAAATGGATTGAATACGCCAGCAAATTTCACGGTTAATCACATCGGTTGGTGGTGGGGACTTTGGATTGTAAATAATATATATGGACAATTTGTATTTCGTTATTCCAATAACGCGATATCACTGGATGAATTGTCAAATGCTACAATTATAAGTATGGTTGGGCATGTTTTAGGTATTCCACTTGCAATCATTGCGATTAAAATAATTAAGGATTATTCAATTTTAGAGCGACAACTTCTTAAAATACCGATAAAAAAGAAACATCAAATCTTGAAACTAATTTTTCCAACGGTTTAATATAAGTTGTTAAATCTTTTAGCCCTAAATAGGTTTTAAGAGTTGCGTTCTGGCTTTACTGAGATTAAATTGAAAATCATAAACACTTTGAGCAAAATAAGGCTTAAAGTGTTTTTTTTTTCGTTGCTTTTGTTTTGTAACTTGCTGCGATAAAAATAAATATTTTAAAACAATTATATGGCGTCGTTTACTTTTAAATTTTGGCTTGTTAGTTTATGGATATTAGTTTTTCAACTAAGTTTAGGGCAGAATAAAAATCAAAATGCACTACTTATTCCTGATTCGACCTTTGTTGATTTAAGAGCGTACAGCGATGATTTTGTATTTGACATGAAATATGCCACCGCCGATAATTTCTTAAAACAACAAGTGTACGATTGTGCCTCCTGCTTTTTACGACTAAAAACGGTAAAGGCACTTATTAAAGCCAATGAGCAGTTTATTGCAAAAGGTTATAAAATAAAATTATACGATTGCTACCGACCATTAGATATTCAGAAAAAAATGTGGGCTATAGTTTCTAATCCGAAATATGTAGCTAACCCTGCAAAAGGCTCAATCCATAATCGTGGAGGTGCCGTTGATATTACATTGGTTAATTCTGATGGAGTTGAATTAGATATGGGAACCGGTTTTGATCATTTTGGTAAAGAAGCATCGCACAATTATGAAGGCGTTTCAAAACGAGTTAGAAAAAATAGAAACTTGCTCAAATCAATTATGGCACGCAACGGATTCAATGCATTTGAATCAGAATGGTGGCATTATAATTTAAAAGCAGGTTTGAACGAACCCGTTTCTAACACAAGGTGGGATTGTGACTAGTTTACTCGATACACTTGATGAAATTTATGAAATAACTTTCTGGATAGTAAACTTGTGAGGTAAGCTCTGAGGTAAATTGTTTTTTAAGTACGTAATCTTCGGTGTTAGTTGCGTATTTAATGCGAATCATCGTTACGGGTGACTGCTTTAAATCTTCAAAATTATCTTTAATTATAAAAAAGTTACCTGAATTTACTCGGTTGTCAAATCCTTTGTCATCGCGAAGTAGTGTGCCGCAATTTTCTTGGTCAATGTGGTGCAAGGTCACAATTTTACCATTGGCTAATTGCAAATACAATTTTGAGGTTTTGTCAAAACAATTTGCTTTCATAAACTCTTTACTTTTTTGAATATGTTGTAAAATTAAAGTCGGAATGTTATCGGTTAATGCCAAGGAAAAGAAAAAATAATCAGAGGTACCGCCAAAGTTTTTTTCAGCAATCATATACTCTTTAGTAGCTTTATAAGTCCCTATTGAATCGGAAACATTAGCACTATAATCGCAGTTTTGCTGTGCATAAAACGGAATTGAAAATAATGCAATAGCAAGTGTAAAAATAAATTTCATGAGTGTTCAATTTTGGTGCAAATTAATACAATTTTGCGATTATTTAGGTCGGTTGAGAAAAAACAATATTCCAATCCTCCTTCTTTTATTTTCCATTTTTTGCGAATTTCTGCTACCGTTTCAGGAAAATTACGAGTAGTAATGTTGATTTTTTGGTTCTCCAGGTATTTTTTCATGTTTGGCTTAGAGTATTCAAAATTATTTTGAATTTCAAAAACTCGCCCAGGAAAAGGTAGTAGTTCATCCGAGGTGTAAAGATGCGAATGTTTGTGCAATTTTTGTAGCTGGTATTGTTGCGCTACTGCATCAAATCCTCCTGATTTCATAATGGCGCTGTTGGGCTCGTACAAGTATCGTAAAGGTGTAGAAAGGCTTACGGGACTTGCTTCTGCATTCCAATCGTATTCAAAAGTGTCAATTTTATTTTGTCTCAAATTCACAGTTCTAATGCGCGGCTCCTCCGCGTAATGCTGCTCAATTTCCCAAAGCAATTCTTTTACCTCGTTTTCTACAGCGATAATATGAATGGTTTTTACAAATTTTAGCTCTGTTAGTCCCGCAGTTAAATCCAATAATGGAGCTGTTTTAATGAGAATGTTTTTAGAGTAATTGAAATAGATATTTAAATTTTCCGGTACATTAGGTAAACAATCTTTGAGTAGAAATACTTTTCCTTTAACATCACTTCGGCGAGAAGGGTCTATGTAGATCCAATCCCATTTTTGGTTGAGTTGCTGCAAATTTTGCAAGCTGTCGCCCACATAAGTTTTAATGTTGGATACATTAAGTTGCTTGTAATTATGATGAACAATTGCTGATAAATCGGCATTCATTTCGCAATGCGTTATTTGAGGGATAGTTTTTGAAAAATAATAATCGTCTATACCAAAACCTCCTGTTAAATCGATTAATGACTCACCTTTTATCAATGATGCTTTGTATTTTGCGGTTTTCTCTGATGAGGTTTGTTCAACTGAAATTTTACTCGGATAGATAATACTTTTTTGCGCAAACCAAGAAGGAAGTTTTTCTTTTGCCTTGGTTTTAGCTTCAATTTGGTTCAATATATCCAGCCAATTCACATTTGGAAATGGATTTTTTTGCAAAGCCAATTTGGATATATTTTGGCCAATATTGGTATTGATGTAGTCTTGAATCTCAGGATTCAATAAAGCTTTGTTCACGTTAAATGTCTTTGGTAAGTATTTTTATAATCTTGTTTTCTGGAAAAAATTCTTTTCCTATGACTTTTAAAATGGTGTACAGCGGAACAGCGATAACCATTCCTAAAATACCAAATAAAAATCCGGCGGCTAAAATAACAAGAAAAATTTCTAAAGGATGTGAACTAACGCTTTTTGAAAAAATAATCGGTTGAGAAAAATTATTATCAATTAATTGCACGATCCAAAAGCCAATTAAAACATAAATCGTGGTAGGTAAAATGATGGTTTGAAAATCGCTGCCTAAATTACTAAGCATGCATAAAACTGCTGCCAAAACAGAAGCAATTAATGGGCCCACGTATGGAATGATATTTAAAACAGCACACAAAAACGCAATTACTATTGCATTAGGAACACCAAATATTAGTAAGACAATCGTATATAAAATAAAAACAATAAACAATTGAAGTAGTAAACCAATAAAGTAGCGAGATAATAATTGGTTAATTTTTTCTAGTGAGTTTAAAATTTGCTCTTCGTGACTACTTGGAAGAATTTTTTTAGTACCTACAATAAATTGTACGCGGTCTTTTAAAAAGAAAAAGGTGATAAACAAAATAGAACCCAAGGCTACACCTACGCTGCTCAATGTGTTTAAAATTCCATTTATAAAATTGGGTATAAAATTAAAATTGAGTTTCGAAGTAATTTTAGATTCTTTTAGCAATTGCTCAGCATTCATTCCATGTCCTTCTAAAAACAAAGTTACTTGGTCTACTAGTCGCAATACATCTTTTTCAATAGCGGCGGTATTGAGTAAGGATAGATTTTGACCTTGAGACACAATTAATGGCACAAAAAGCATAATAAAACCAACAATTAAAAGCACGAAGAAAAGAACTGTAGTTATGGTCGCAAAAAGGTGATTGAATTTGAGTCTTTTTTTTAAGAAATCTAAAATAGGATTGCCAATTAGTGTTAGTATCAACGAAATTAACAAATAGATAATCACCGACTGGATTTGATATATGAGGTATGCGGCAAGTGATATGCCGCAAAGGATTAATGTGGCTCTCACGATACCGTTGGCAATAATTTTAGAGGTGAGCATAGGCTATCTTTTTAGGGTAAAGATAAAAAAAACTCGCTATTAAGTAGCGAGTTTTTAAGTTGAAATTGGTAAGTTCGATTATAGAGCGAAGCTTCTTCTAGCACCACCTGAAACGAATAATGCGTTTATTCTAGATTTCTGTCCGTTAGAGAACATGAACATTCCTCTATCGTCAGTATAATCCATGTAGTTCATGTACATTTCTAATGGAGTCCCTGTACATGTACTTCTGTGTCCAGCTGCTGGTACGCCATAGTTAGGCTCATTGTGTGTTGGTGTATCAGAAACTAAGTCAGATCCACATGTAGCATCACCCCAAATGTGACGTAAGTTCAACCAGTGTCCTACTTCGTGTGTACCTGTTCTTCCTAAGTTAAATGGAGCAGTTGCTGTTCCTGTATTCCCAACGTATTTAGAATCAATTACTACACCATCAGTTGATGAAGCGCCACCAGGAAATTGTGCATATCCTAAAGTTCCACCACCAATTGTACAAACCCATAAGTTCATTTTTGTCGTTGGTGAAGTAGCAGCTATACCACCTTGTGATGAAAGTTTCATTGCATCGTTTGTACCCCAAGAAGATTTAGTAGTTGATTTTCTGTATACAGCATCTAGTTCAAAGGAAATTCCAACATTAGCTTTTACTGATGAGAATGCTGTTGGTACTTGATTGAAGTCAGAGTTTAAAGCATTAAAATCTCTATTCAAGATATCAATCTGTGATTGAATTTGTGCTAAAGAAATATTTTCAGCTGTGGTTCTGTATAAAACATTTACTACCACTGGAATTACTACTTTACCATTAACTAAACGTCCTGATGCGATTGCTTCATTGGTTATTGTCTCAATTTTATTCATTCTCAATGCTAGCGTTGGATCTGCAGCAAGTTGTTTTTTTAACACTTCATCTGACGCACAACCGCGGCGCGCAGTTGCAGATGCTTCTAAAGTATTCGTTTCTGTGGTGTCATTTTGACAAGAAAAAAGCAGAACAAATGCTGCTGCTGATAAAAGGTATTTTTTCATGGTTATTAGGGTATTTTTGATTGTTTGGTTCTTTAGGTTATGTTTTCGTTCTAACTTTTAAAGATCTTAATTACACTTCGCGAAATCGTTTATAGTCAATATTAAGATCACTGTAACTTATATATTTTAAGCAATAAAAAAGTGGTAATTAATTTAATCACCACTTTTCTGAAAATTGTGATTATAATTAAATTCCGAAACTAGCTCTTGCTCCTCCAGAAACGAAAAGCGCTGCCATTCTGGCTTTTTGTCCGTTAGAGAACATGAACATTCCTCTATCGTCAGTGTAATCCATATAGTTCATATACATTTCTAATGGAGTACCAGTACAAGTACTTCTGTGTCCAGCTGCTGGAACACCATAGTTAGCAGAGTCGTGTGTAGGTGTGTCAGAAACTAAATCAGATCCACAGTTAGCATCTCCCCAAATGTGACGTAAGTTCATCCAGTGTCCTACTTCATGAGTTGCAGTTCTTCCAAGGTTAAATGGAGCAGTTACTGTTCCTGTACTTCCGAATGCATTGTTATCCATAACAACTCCGTCAGTCGCAGAAGCTCCTCCTGGGAATTGAGCATAACCCAAGATTCCACCACCTAAGTTACAAGACCACATATTTAACACAGTTGAAGGAGTAGTCGGGGCAATACCTGTTGACGCTTTTTTCATGGCATCATTTGTAGAAAAAGAAGTTGTTTTAGTTGATTTTCTTACTACATTTTGAAGTACAAAAGTAATACCTACGTTAGCTTTTACTCCTGAAAATTCAGCAGGAACAGAATTGAAGTCTGAATTCAAAGCATTGAAATCGGCATTTAAAACATCAATCTGCGATTGGATTTGAGCTAATGAGATGTTTTCTGCAGCTGTTCTGTACAACACATTAACTACAACCGGAATTTCAACTTTACCGTTAACTAAACGACCTGATGCAATTGCTTTATTGGTTAATTCTTCAATTTTATTCATTCTTAAAGCTAGAGTAGGATCAGCTTTTAATTGACGAGCAAGCACTTCATCTGAAGCACAACCTCTTTTTAACGATGCACTTGCTTCAGGAGCGCTTGTTTCAATGGTTTCGTTTTGGCAAGAGAACAACATCAATACTGCCGCTGCTGATAAAAGAATTTTTTTCATAATAAATTTGTTATAAAATCAATAGTTTGGTTAATTGTTTGGCAATTCTATAACATATATTCCAAAAAAAAAAATTTACAAAATTATTTTTTTTAATTTTTTTTTAACTCTTTGATTTTAGGGGCTTCCGCAAAAATGTAATTTTCTAAACAAGCAGTTTTTTCTGATACAGGTGGTTTTTATGGAATGTTTTATTTATTGATTTTGTGCGGAATACACTGTAATTTTAATAGTATCATTAACTTATTGTTTCTTTTTTTATGTAATTTTTGATAATATGACAATGGCTTGTTATTTGTTTATGTCCTAAAATTCGCTTTAAAATTTGTTTTTTTATTGTACTTTCACCACTATGTTTTATTCGGACTTTATATTGACAAACAATCTAAATGTTAAAAAGTGTTAAAATAAAATAAAAAAAGCCAAACCGAATTAATGTGAATTCGGTTTGGCTTTTTTTGCTAAAAAATCTTTTAATGTACTTGGAATTAGTGCTCGATTGGTACCTACTAATTTGTAAAAATGTAATGAATGATATTGGCACCCATCTTCAGCGCTTTTTCACGTACTTCGCGCGGGTCATTATTTACTTCGGCATCTTCCCAGCCGTCTCCTAAATCGCACTCATAGGTGTATAAAAGAACTAGCTTATTCTGAATAAATATTCCAAATGCTTGAGGACGTTTACCATCGTGTTCATGTATTTTTGGAAGTCCCGCAGGAAATGAGAATGGTTTTTGGAAAATAGGATGTGTTGCAGGAATTTCAATTAGGTCATTATTTGGTAAAATCTTTTTGATTTCTTTCCTAATATAAGCGTCTAGACCATAGTTATCATCAATGTGTAAAAATCCGCCCGCCATTAAATAATCTCTTAAATTACTTATGTCGGCCTCACTAAAGATTACATTTCCGTGTCCAGTAAGATGAACATAAGGATAGGAATGTAAGTCAGGACTTGATGGCTCAACAGTTGCAGGTTTTGTTTTAATTCGAGTTTGTATATTGGAATTGCAAAACTGAATAAGATTTGGTAAGGAGGTGGGGTTGGCATACCAATCTCCACCGCCATTGTATTTCATGACGGCAATTTCTTGTCCAAATATTGATGTTGTGATCAAGAAGGTGAATAACACTATTTTTTTCATGCTAATTATAGTGTTTTGTTAATTTTCGTTTGAAAATGCAACACTGTGACATGCTACAACGGCCGCAGTTTCTGTACGTAATCGAGTTGTTCCCAAAGTTACAGGAGTAAAATTATTTTGTAAAGCCAATTGGATTTCTTTAGTCGAAAAATCGCCTTCTGGGCCAATTAGTATGGTGTAGTTTTCTCCTATTTTCAGCACTGACTTGAGTGATTTTTTGTCCGTTTCTTCACAGTGTGCAATGAGCTTTGTGTCATTTTGGTCTTGTTTCACAAAATCTTTAAATGAAACTGCAGGATTTAATTTTGGCAAAAATAGTGCGTTAGATTGCTTCATTGCGGTGAGAATAATTTTTTCAAATCGTTCTAAATTGATTGTTTTTCTTTCAGAATGATCGCAAATTATAGGTGTGATTTCATGAATTCCAATTTCAGTTGCTTTTTCAAGAAACCATTCAAAACGATCATTCATTTTGGTTGGTGCTACCGCTAAGTGCAAATTGTAACTGGGTTGGTCTGCCTTGGCGATACTGTTAACTTTAACTGCACATTTGCTGTCTGAAGCCAAAGTAATTTCGGTAGTAAATAATAAACCTAATCCGTTAGTTACGTGTAAAATATCGGTGTCTTTTTTTCGTAAAACTTTAATAATATGTTTGCTTTCCTCTTTGTCAAAAGAGAAAACTTCAGTTGTTTCGTTTATGGTCGGATTGTAAAATAATTGCATAGTTTAGAATTGAATTCTTGCTTTTGAAACGACTGCTGCAGTTTCAAAATGTTGATTTAAAAATTTTTGATAACCTACAATGCCAATCATGGCTGCATTATCAGTGGTGTATTCAAATTTCGGTATAAAAGTTTTCCAGCCATATCGAGCCTCGGTCGCTTTTAATGCAGCACGAATTCCTGAGTTAGCCGATACGCCGCCTCCAATTGCTACTTGTTTAATACCCGTTTCTTTAACAGCAAGTTTGATTTTATCCATTAAAATCTCGATTATAGTGTGCTGAATTGAGGCACAAATATCATTGAGATTTTCTGTAATAAAGTCGGGGTTTTCTAACTTTTGCTTCTGAATAAAATATAGTATTGCTGTTTTCAATCCAGAAAAACTAAAGTCTAATCCAGCAACTTTTGGTTTGGTAAAGGCAAATGCTTTCGGATTTCCTAGTTGAGCATATTTATCAATTAACGGCCCTCCAGGGTAGGGTAGGCCTAGTATTTTTGCGCTTTTGTCAAATGCTTCTCCAACCGCATCATCAGTAGTTTCGCCAATGATCGTCATGTCAAAAAACGAATCTACTCTTATTATCTGGGTATGTCCGCCACTGATGGTTAAGGCTAAAAATGGGAAAGCTGGTTTGTCAAATCCATCTTCGTCGATGAAGTGTGCTAACACGTGTGCGTGCATGTGATTGACAGCTATAAGTGGTATTTCAAGTGCAGCCGACATCGATTTGGCAAATGAGCCACCAACTAACAAGGAACCCATTAATCCAGGGCCTTGTGTAAAGGCAATTGCAGAGAGTTGTTCTTTTTGTATATTTGCCTTACGTAAGGTGGCATCAACCACAGGAACAATATTTTGCTGGTGCGCTCTTGAAGCAAGTTCAGGTACCACGCCTCCGTATTGATTGTGAATAAGTTGATTGGCTACAACATTGGCTAGTACTTTATCGTTGTGTAAAACAGCTGCTGCGGTATCATCGCAAGAACTTTCGATCGCAAGAATAAAAACCTCGGGATTTTGCATAAAAAGGCATTAATTTTGATTTATATTTGACCTAACAACTTTGAAAAATCAATTTGTAAAAGCCAAAATTAGAGAATTTTTAGTTAAGGTGCGTGTGTTTGCCAAGGCAAAAACAAATTTTAGAACATTAAATAGTAAATAGGTATGAAAAAAGTATTAAAAATAATTTTACGTGTGCTCATTGGTCTTGTCTTGCTTTTATTAGTGACAGGAATTGCGCTGACGATGCCTTTTGTTCAAACTAAAATTGCACAATATTTTACCAAAAGTATTAATGAAGATTTTGGAACCAATATCGCTATTGAAGGTGTAGCCGTATCTGTTTTTGGAGGGGTGAAGTTCAAAAATGTGGTGATAAGAGACCATCGAAAAGATACTTTGTTAGCCGCAGAACGAATTTCAACTACAGTTCTTGACGGTAAAAAGTTATTGGATGGCGATCTTTTGTTCGATAATCTCGATATCAATGGTTTCTTTCTTAATTTGAAAACGTATAAAAAAGACAAGGACACCAATTTAGATATTTTTGTAAAAGCTTTTGACACCGGAAAAAAATCTAAGCGTAAATTTTTATTAAAAGCCAACAAGTTAAAATTATACAACAGTAGGTTTGTTTTGATTGATGAGAATCGTGAAATTGTTAAAAATCTTGATTTTACAAAATTAAATGCGTCTGTTACCAATTTTGTGATTTTTGGCCCTGACGTTTCTGCATCGATTAACAAAATGTCTTTTCTGGATTTTAGAGGCTTGTATTTTAGGAATTTGCAATCTAACTTTTCGTATTCTAAAAAAAGTATCAAACTCGAAAAATTAAACATTCTTACAAAGGAATCGACTATTGCGGGTACTGTAATCTTAAAATACAAACGAGAAGACTTTGTCAATTTTAATGATAAAGTTTTATTTGATATTCAATTGGATAAAGCCAAAATTGCTTCAAACGATATTCGTTATTATTATGATGAATTGGGCAAAAACCAACAGTTTTACATCAAATCAAAAATTAAAGGAACTTTAAATGATCTTGAATTTAGTCGATTGAACTTAATCGATGGTCGAAAAACTACTTTTGTAGGTTTCATCAATTTTAAAAATCTCTTTGCAAAAAAAGGTCAGAAATTTTCAATGTTTGCCAAGTTTGATAAACTGAGTTCAAGCTATGATGATTTGGTGGTTATTTTACCCAATATTTTAGGAAATAAGTTGCCAAGTTCTCTTCAGAAATTAGGCAGATTCTCGGCTGTTGGTACTTCAACCGTATCAACAACAGCTGTTTCGGCTGATTTTTCGATGACAAGCGCTTTGGGTAAAGTGACTTCAGCTTTGGCAATACAAAATATTGATGTGATTGACAAAGCGGCATATAAAGGCAACGTGATTTTAGATCGTTTTGATGTGGGGACCTTATTTAATCAAAAAGATTTTGGTTTTGTAAGCATGAATATGGAAGTTGATGGTGAAGGTTTTAATCAAAAATACTTAAACACAGCACTGCAGGGTGTAGTAAGTGAATTGGTTTTTAAGAATTACAAATACACTAGCATCGACGTAAATGGTGTTTTGAAAAGCCCAATTTATGAGGGGCAATTAGCGATTAATGATCCCAATGTTACACTTAATTTTGAAGGTTTACTCGATTTAAGTAAAAAGGATAGTCAGTATGATTTTCATGTAAATGTGGTGCATGCTAATTTGAATGCTTTGAATTTTATGAACGATGCCACCTCTATTTTTAAGGGTGATGTTGTGGTTAAAGCCTCAGGAAATTCAATTGAAAATTTTCAAGGAAATATTTACATCAACAAAACTTCCTATCAAAACACAAAAGATACTTACAATTTTGATGATTTTACCATCAACTCGGTGTTTGACAAAGACAAAGTTCGCACCATAACTGTAAATTCACCGGACATAGTGCAAGGTGAAATAGTAGGTCGATACGCTTTCAATCAAGTACAAAATTTGATTAAAAACTCCTTGGGTAGTTTGTATACCAATTTTAAACCAGTTAAAGTTAACAAAGGACAATTCTTAAAGTTTAATTTCTCTATTTACAACAAGATTATTGAGATTTTTTATCCTGATGTTTCTATTGGTGCTAATACTATTATTAAAGGTGCCATAACTTCGGATAATCAAGATTTTAAATTGAACTTTAACTCGCCTCAAATAAAAGCATCTGATATTGTTTTTGACAATATTAATGTAGCAATTGATAATAAAAATCCGTTGTACAATGCGTTTATAGAATTGGATAGTATCAAAACTAAATATTACAAAGTCAGAGATTTTAGTTTGATTAATGTTACCATGAAAGATACTTTGTTCTTTCGGTCTGAATTCAAGGGCGGTAATAAAGCAGAAGATTATTACAATCTGAACTTGTATCATACCATCAACAAGGATAATAATAATGTAGTAGGAATTAGCAAATCGGAGGTGAAATTCAAAGATTATCTGTGGTTTTTGAATGAGCAGGAAGCTGCTGATAATCAAATTGTATTTGACAAGTCGTTGCAAAATTTTAAGCTAGACAATTTAATAATGTCGCACGAAAATCAAGCGATTACATTAGATGGAGCTTTTAACACTACTGATTTCAAAGATCTTAATCTCAGTTTTAAAGATGTCGATCTGAATCAAATTACGCCTGCAAGCAACAAGTTTGCTTTTTTTGGAAATATAAGCGGCGAAATCGATTTTAAGCAAAATAAAAATGTTTATCAGCCAACAGCATCGATTGTAATCGACAATTTGGTAATGAACAAAACGCCACTTGGGACTTTAAATTTTGATATCGAAGGAGATCAAAGTTTGCGAAAATTCATAATCGATTCTAATTTAGAAAACGAAAATGTCGATTCTTTTGTTGCTGATGGAAGTTTTGAAATTGTCAACAAAGAGACGATTCTTGATTTAAATCTTAAATTCGATAAATTCAAACTAGCAACACTTAATGCTTTAGGTGGTGATGTGTTATCCAATATTCGTGGTTTGGTGGGAGGTAATGCCACTATCGAGGGGAATTTAAAAAAACCGTCAATCAATGGGCGACTGTTTTTAGATGAAGCAGGGGTTACAATCCCGTATTTGAATGTTGATTATGCTCTTCAAGACAATTCTATTATTGATTTAACGGATGAGAAATTCTTGTTTAGGAATAATACACTTACCGATTCTAAGTACAAAACGAGTGGTAATTTAAACGGAAGTATTGAACATAATAATTTTGGTGATTGGCGCTTGGACCTTACCATAAATTCAGATCGTTTGGTAGCTTTGGACACAAAAGATTCTGAGGATGCAGCCTATTATGGTACTGCATTTATGGATGGCGTAGCTACGATTAAAGGCCCAACCAATTCCTTATTTATAAAAGTAGATGCGAAGTCAGGAAAAGGTACTGCTGTTAAAATTCCGATTAATAATGCAGAAAGTGTTAGTGATAATGCCTTCATGCATTTTGTAACCGAGAAGGAAAAGTACAATTTGAAGAATGGTATTGTTGAAAATTTAAGAAATTATAAGGGACTGGAATTAGAGTTTGATTTTGATATTACTCCTGATGCTGAAGTTGAAGTAATATTGGATCGCAATACAGGTCATGGAATGAAAGGGAAAGGTTTTGGATCGCTTTTGTTTAAAATCAATACCTTAGGTAAATTTAATATGTGGGGTGATTTCCAAGCCTATGAAGGTACCTATAATTTTAAATATGGTGGTTTAATTGATAAAAAATTTCAAGTTCGCAAAGGAGGATCAATTTCATGGGAAGGAAATCCGATGAAGGCGCAATTAAATTTAGAGGCTGTGTATAAAACACTTGCTAATCCTGCAGTTTTACTTGACAACGCTTCTTTTAATACCAAAGTTCCAGTTGAAGTAGTGATAGGTGTTCGAGGAGATTTAACCAGTCCTGAACCTGATTTTAACATCGAATTCCCAACCGTTAGCAATGTTTTAAAATCTGAGATTCAATATAAATTAAATGATAAAGATGTCCGACAAACACAAGCTTTGTATTTACTGTCTTCTGGTGGATTCTTAAGTCCAGAGGGTGTAAATCAGTCTGATTTTTCTGGAAGTTTATTTGAAACAGCATCAAGTATTTTGGGTGGTCTGATTCGTTCTGATGATGAAAAGTTTAAGGTAGGTTTAAATTTCGTTGGAGCAGATAGGAGAGTTGGTCGTGAAACAGACGGGCGTTTTGTAGCTACAATTTCATCCAAAATAAATGAAAGAATTACTATAAATGGTAAGTTGGGAGTTCCTTTTGGAGGTATCAATGAATCAGCAATTGTTGGTGATGTAGAAGTTTTATATCGTGTAAATCAGGATGGTACACTTAATCTTCGACTTTTTAATAAAGAAAACGATATCAATTATGTTGGTCAAGGCATTGGTTACACCCAAGGTTTAGGGGTTTCATACGAAGTAGATTTTGATACTTTTAAGGAGTTTGCGAATAAAATTTTTAAAAACTTAAAAATTGAGCGCTATACCGTGCCGGCAGCACAAGATCAAGATTCTAATTTATCTCCAGATTACATCAATTTTAATACGGATAAGAGTCAAAAATCTACTTCTCCAAAAAAACAAGCAACTCCAATTAAAAACAATCAAGAGAGTACACTGCCTGAGGAGTACTAATTTTTATACCCTAAAATTACTCCTGTCTTACCTTTTACAAGTGTGTGGTTTAGCGCTTCGCGCTCACAACTTTTTTAACCCAAATTTTCAATTAAACGCTTAACTAAGCAAAACTTCCAAATTAGATATAAATTGGAGCTAATTGTTAATTGTTAAATTAAATGTATAGATTTTTGAGTTTTGTTAAATAAAATGCAACTTAATTCTTGAATCAAAAAACTTATCAACGAAAACGTTTGAATTTCAGCTTCGCTCTTAAATTAATAAAAACACTGTCTCATAAGTGATTAATGTTTCCTAGTTTTACACTTTAATACTTAAAAAATGCCAAAAACAATAAAAAAAGTTGGGGTTCTTACCTCCGGTGGTGATTCCCCTGGAATGAATGCAGCGATTCGATCAGTTGTTCGAACGTGTGCTTATCACAACATAGAATGTATAGGAATTTATAGAGGTTATCAAGGAATGATTGAAGGAGACTTCAAAGAAATGGGACCTCGAAGCGTAAATAATATTGTAAACAAAGGTGGGACCATTTTAAAATCTGCCCGTTCTTTAGAATTTAAAACTCCTGAAGGAAGAAAAAAAGCTCACGAAAATTTAACTAAAGCCGGAATTGACGCGCTAGTTGTAATTGGTGGAGACGGAACTTTTACCGGAGGACTGATTTTTAACTCTGAATTTAATTTTCCTGTAATGGGAATTCCTGGAACAATTGACAATGATATTTTTGGTACCAGCCATACGTTAGGATATGACACTGCCCTAAATACTGTTGTTGATGTTATTGATAAAATTAGAGATACTGCAAGTTCCCATAATCGCTTATTTTTTGTAGAGGTAATGGGTCGAGATGCAGGTCATATTGCATTGAATGCTGGAATTGGTGCTGGAGCAGAGGAGATATTAATTCCTGAAGAAGATTTAGGGCTTGATCGTTTATTAGAATCCTTACAAAAAAGTAAAGCATCAGGAAAATCATCAAGTATTGTGGTTATCGCAGAGGGTGATAAAATTGGTAAAAATGTTTTTGAATTGAAGGATTATGTAGAGGCTAATTTACCAGAATATGATGTACGTGTTTCGGTGCTAGGGCACATGCAGCGCGGCGGTTCACCGTCTTGTTTTGATCGCGTTTTAGCTAGTAGGCTAGGCGTAAAAGCGGTAGAATCCCTATTAGAAGGTAAATCGAATTATATGGTTGGTTTACAATGCGATCAGGTTGCTTTAACTCCGCTTGAGCAAGCAATCAAAGGAAATACCATGATTGATCGCGAATTATTGAGAGTATCAGACATTATGTCTACATAAATAGTTAAAGTTTATTGTGAGGAAATTAGACTTTAGGAAGAGAGAAGTAAAATAAACAAAAATTAAAGTAAAATGTCAAAAGTAAAATTAGGAATTAACGGTTTTGGAAGAATAGGAAGAATTGTTTTCAGAGAATCTTTCAATAGAGATAATGTTGAGGTTGTTGCAATCAACGATTTATTAGATGTAGATCACTTAGCTTACTTGTTAAAATATGATTCTGTACACGGACGATTTGATGGTGATGTAGAGGTTAAAGAAGGACAATTATTTGTTAACGGTAGAAACATTCGTATTACTGCCGAAAGAAACCCGGCTGATTTAAAATGGAATGAAGTTGATGTTGATGTAGTTGCTGAATGTACAGGTATTTTTACAACTATTGAAACAGCTAACGAACATATTAAAGGTGGAGCTAAAAAAGTGATTATTTCTGCACCATCTGCTGATGCGCCAATGTTTGTAATGGGAGTAAATCACGAAACTGCAAAAGCAACTGATTTAATCGTTTCAAACGCATCATGTACAACAAACTGTTTGGCTCCTTTGGCAAAAGTAATCCACGATAACTTTGGTATTGTTGAAGCTTTGATGACTACTGTTCACGCTACAACTTCTACACAAATGACTGCTGATGGACCATCAAGAAAAGACTGGAGAGGCGGACGTGCAGCAAGCTTAAACATCATTCCTTCGTCAACAGGTGCTGCAAAAGCTGTTGGGAAAGTTATTCCGGAATTGAATGGAAAATTAACGGGTATGGCTTTCCGTGTTCCTACTGTTGATGTATCTACGGTAGATTTAACTGTAAAAGTAGCTAAAGAAACTTCATACGAAGAAATTATGGCTGTTTTGAAAAATGCCTCAGAAACTACTATGAAAGGAATTTTAGGGTATACTGAAGATGCTGTAGTTTCTCAAGATTTTATCTCTGACAAAAGAACATCAATTGTCGATGCTACTGCAGGAATTGGATTGAACTCTACTTTCTTCAAACTAGTTTCTTGGTACGATAATGAGTACGGATATTCTAGTAAATTGATTGATTTATCAGTGCACATTGCTGGTTTAAAATAATTCTTTATATATTTACAAATCCCGTTATGTAACAGTATAACGGGATTTTATTTTTTTATGCAATGTCTTTTCGACTAAGTATGGAGGGAATAGACAAAGCGCAGCCAAACCAAAATAAACATGGCCACGGTGGTTCGGGTGCGGAATTGCAGTCCGGTGCCGGGCACAAAGCCCAA